>NZ_JACJTV010000018.1 GCF_014698845.1 Coleofasciculus sp. FACHB-1120
TGACCCCTGCCACAATCCCACTGTGGTCAATATCTTGTACTCTAATCTCAGATGCACTCATGCATCAAAAATACAATAACTCCATGCCAAAACCTGCGGAATATGGGTTATAGCTAATTTCCCGGATAGGGAAAAGCCAAGGCGATCGCTTTCTTGGTAACTGCATACTACAAAGGATTTTACAAGGGTAGGATTACACAAATTTGGTAATTCTGGGCACACAGATGAAATCAACACCGTCTCAGTGTGGAACAACACATTTTCGGGTTATTTGTTGTTTGCCAGTATACTTAAAATGAAAAATAAGCAAATTTCCGCTAAGGTTTTCACGGCACTGGCGATAGTGGCAACGATTGGTATTTCTGCAATGCCGAGGTCTCAAGCCGTATCTCAGCCACCTATCACTCCAATCTCCACCTTAACTGCTCAAGCACCCACCAACACTTGGCAAAATGTGCGACCGATTCGCAGCGTAGAGGCACATTCAGGGAGCGTAGGAGCGATCGCGATCGCTGGCAATGGACAGGTAATGGCGAGTGGAAGCGATGATGGCACAATCAAAGTATGGAATCCGCAAACGGGCCAGCTAATTCGCGCCCTAACAGGGCATACTGACACCATTTGGGGGCTGGCGATTAGCCCGAATGGACAAACCCTCGCCAGCAGTAGCGCCACCAATGATGGATCGCTAAAACTATGGAATTTAAAAACTGGCAAGGTAATTCGGACTATCAAGCGGGATTTATATGTTAAATCTCTCGCCTTTAGCCCAGATGGAGAACGCCTTGCAATTGGTAGCTGGAACCCGACTGCGCGAAACGCAGAGATTGAAGTGTGGAATGCACGCACGGGTAAATCAATCTATAGCTTCCAGGGATCTCCTCAGTCGAATTTAATGGTCGCCTTCAGCCCGGATGGAAAAACTCTCGTCAGTGGGAATGAAGACAGTACCATCCAAATATGGGATCTTAGGACAGGCAAACCCATTCGCACCCTCAATAATGGAGAGGCTGTCAGAGCGATCGCTTTTGGTCAGGATAACAAAACCCTCATCAGCGAAAGTTATAACCAAATCGTCAAAATCTGGAATCTGCAAACCGGCGAACTCATCTCTACACCGATTAAAGATTCAGGCACCGTTTTTGTGAATGCTGTGGCTTTGCATCCGAATGGTCGGGTACTGGCGAGTGCATTAGGCGGATTAGAGGGCACTCTAAACTTATTTGATTTGCAAACTGGCAATGTAATCAATCCTCTTATCGGGTCTTTTAACGTCGTCTCCTCACTCGCTTTCGCCCCAAACGGTCAGACTCTTATTAGTGGGAATTTTGACGGAACAATTACCTTCTGGGAACCCCAGTAATTATATTTTTTCACCTTTACCAGTATGAAGATTGGAATCCCTCTAGACTTCAGGATATTTATTCTTGAGGCCGCAAAATCTAACTTCCCAGATGGCTACTTCTTTCTTCTCAATTCATGGGAGGCGGAGGGATCAAAATGTAAGCAAATCACGTTAGATCCCTCCTCCCCCAATAAATGGCTACCGTCTACACACAAGTCTTCTAATGTTTCTTCACAATGTTTTGATCCCCCCAACCCCCCTTAAAAAGGGGGGAAATCCAATCAAAGTCCCCCTTTTTACTAGCGTAGCGGCGCTCTCTTCGTGGGGATGCAAGGGGGATCGGACAGCGTTTCGCATTCTGTACGAGATATGTGTACACGGTAGCCAATAAATGGGGGAGAGAAACTCCCTATCTTTGCATTTGCTGTTCCAACAGTTTTTGCGCCCTTGGCTTGTAAATTAAGTAAAACAACGCCTCAATGTAACGCAGTAAATCCTCGCGGTTTTCCTTAGAGGTATAATTCCAGAAACCGTAAATCCGAGCTAAAGATAGCAGTTTGGTTGTGTGAATCTTCCACGTATAGGTACTATAAACTCGGTCGATAGCTCGCGTGGAAATTTCATACCAGTAGTTAGGATTCTGGTCGCACTTAGAAACAAACTCCAGAATTTTTTCTGCCATCTCTTCAAGATTCGTTGGGTTAATATAGAACCCATTAAACTTATCCTGAATAATCTCTAAGGGACCACCAAACTGAGTCGCGAATGTCGGTAAACCAGAAATCATCGCCTCCAAAATTGTCAAACCAAAAGCTTCAAACAGCGCTGGTTGAACAAAGACACCTTGGCGATCGGCAATTACACGATAAATTTCACCGGAATCAGTTTTAGAAAGGCGTACACCCAGCCAGCGAATTTTGCCTTGTAGATTGTACTGTTCAATGATTTGGTAAAGCTTGACAATTTCATCTTTTTCTTCGTTATCGGTTGATTCCTCAACGCGCAACTTCCCGGCAACTAAAATTAAGTTGCAATGTTCTTGTAACGCTTCGTTTTTACCAAAACACTCAGCCAAGCCGGTGAGGTTTTTAATTCGGTCAAGACGTGCCATTGAGAAGAGGGGACGCTTGCTGGGGTCGTCCAATTTCCCAAATATCTGAGATGGATCTTCGAGGGTAAAGAGCATCTCATCGATCCGGGCGCGATCGCTCGGTGTGCGCTCTTCGGTACGCGAATAGGGAAAATAAGCTTTCTCATTTACTCCCGGCGGCACCACGTTGAATTTGGGGCTAAACAGCTCAACTCCACTCACGACATGGTACAAATCCGGCATTGTGAAACACTTATAAGATTCATACTGTCCTACACTATCCGGTGTTCCGACAATTTCTTGATAAGTGCTGCTAATGATGAAATTCGCCGCATTCATTGCAATTAAATCAGCGGTGAATTGCAGAGAGAAATGATACTTGTCTTCCAAGTCGTTCCAGTAGAGGTTACTGAAAAGATATTTAGATTTTTCTAAAGCGTGGGCAATGTTGCACTGAGTCACCTTCAAGCGACGTGCCAGTAAAAATGCTACCAAATTACCGTCAGAATAATTTCCGACAATTAAGTCGGGCTTCCCTTGAAATTCTGCCAGTAGTTCTTTTTCCGAATCCAAGGCATAACTTTCTAGATAAGGCCAAAACTCAAATCGCGAGATCCAGTTTTGAGTCACAGTGGGATTAAACTCGCGCAAAGGCACCCGCAAAATCCAGGCATTTTCTGTACCGTGGACTTTTTCTAAGCGTTGGTTACACAAAGTGCCATCGCTATTAGGAATTAGGCGAGAAAGAATAATCACCTTCGGCTCAACACCCAAGATATCCAACCCAGCTAGCGAGAGGTCTTCTTGCATTTGCTGTTCGAGACTCTTGGCTTGGTCGAGGACGTAAACGACCTGTCCACCAGTATCTGGACGTCCTAAAACGCCTTCTTGCCCAAACCAACCGTGGGGAGAGACTAGGACAATCCGGAAGACCATTGGAATCCGGGAAAGAAAGGCTTCTAGAGTCTGGTGATCGGGGGAGTCAAGGAGTTCATCAAGAATTTCCAAGGTTTCCCGCACCCGTCCGGCGGTGTTCCCCCACCCAGGCTCAAAGCCCATTGCTTGCAAATCATACCGAAATTCATCGTAGCTTTGCTCTGAAGGACGGTTGCCTAAAAATGTCAAAGCTTGCTTAACCCGGTTAGAAAGTTCCTGCTGCGATTGAATTCGCCCGTTGATCAGCAGTTGTAGATTGTTGTAGGAGTGAACGCTTAAAAATTGAAACAAGCTCTCCAGCCATTGTCCGGGGTCTTGAAAGAGTTTGCTCGATAAATAACGGTTGAGATATTGCACCCCCTTCCCAATATTTTTAGGATCGCGAATGGTCGGGGTATAGTCGTAAAACGGCTGAAAATCAAGTTCTAAGATGTCGCCTTCTTGGGGATGGAAGCGATTCACCAGGCGATCGCGTACATCCAACAGTTCTTGTACCGTCATTGGTTCGACAAGCAAATCTTCCGTCAACCGATAGATTTCTTGAGAAGCAATGGTTGGGCGGACGATCAAACAGATGTTTCCATCCTCTCGAATAATTTCTTGAGTGTAGTAAATTAATTTTCCTAAATGGGAGGATTGATCAAAATGTTCAGGCTTCTGGTGATTCGTACAATATTCGGAAAAAGCGTTGAGAATGTCGTTTCTCAGTAAATATGCTTTATCTTGTTGACGTAACTCACTAACAAATTGGCGCAGATCGATTTTTTCATCACTCTGTAAAACAGCCTGAATCAGATCGGACATGACAACTCCCTAAATTAATTCAATTACATTCACAAAGACTAAATTACAAAATGTTTTTACTGGTGACGCCCTTCGGAAGGTGGAAGGAGTAAGTTGCAAGGCAAAATTAATCCGCCATTCATCTTTCTTAAGAGTGAATCGGCTAGGTTATGCCTAGCCTAACTTCTTTTGACGCCCTTGTGTATCACAAAGCGTAAATTTCTCCGTATTTTTGCTGAATATAACGAATGAAGGGATTAATGCTCAAACAATTGCCAGTGACACGCTCGATAATTTCAGCGGCGGTATACTTCTGTCCATGCTGGTAAATATTCTCTCTCAGCCAATTATGTAGAGTGCTGAACTTCCCTTGCTCTATTTCGGCAGGAATTTGGGGATTCGCTTTGAGTGCAGCTTCAAAAAACTGGGCGCTCATCATGTTGCCAAGAGTGTATCCCTGAAACATTCCGCCGATGTTGCCAGTGTACCAATGGACATCCTGCATGACCCCAACACTGTCGCTAGAGGGGACAACACCCAAGTCTGATTTGTAGCGTTCGTTCCAAGCTTCCGGGAGATCGCGCACTGCCAGCTTGCCTTCGAGTAGCGCCAATTCCAAGTCAAAGCGAATCATGACGTGCAGGTTGTAGGTGACTTCGTCGGCATCGGTGCGGATGAGCGATCGCTCGACTTTATTAATCCCTCGGTAGAATGTCTCCAGCGGTACATTACTGAGTTGATTTGGGAAAGCTGCTTGCAGTTGCGGATAGCAGAATTTCCAGAAGTTGCGGCTGCGTCCCACCTGATTTTCCCACAGCCGTGATTGGCTTTCATGCACGCCCGATGAGGTGCCACTGGCTAAAGGCGTCCCTTCATATTCTGGGTTAATTCCTTGCTCATACAAGGCGTGTCCCATCTCGTGAATGGTGCTAAACAGTGCCTCATTTAGATCGTTCTCTCTGACGCGGGTAGTAATTCGCACATCCCCAATCGAGAAATTGGTCATAAATGGGTGCAGTGTTTTATCTTGCCGTCCCCGTTGAAAGTCATACCCAATCTGTTCGATGACCTTTAAGCTAAATGCTAGCTGTTCGGCTTCTGGGAAGGTTTGGTGTAAGCAAGTATCATCGGCAATCGGTTGGGAAGCGATCGCATTTACAATTGGAACCAGTTCTTGACGGAGTTCCGCAAAGAGCGATCGCACGGTTGAAGCCTTCATCCCATAATCGGCACCGTCAATCAGCGGATCTGCAATATGCTCGTAGCTAGAGAAAAAGCTGGCATAGTCGCGGCACAGATCCAGCGTTTTTTCCAGATAAGGCTGCACAGCGGCAAAGTTATTTTCCGGACGCGCTTTTGCCCAAGCACCATAAGACTGAGTTCGGTGGAGAGACATTTTTGCCATAAAATCTGCTGGCACCCGCACCGCGCGGTCGTAGCTGCGTCTGGTGACACGAATGAGGCTGGCTTCATCAGAGTCATAAGACAAACTTTCCTCATAGGGGCGCAAATCTTCCAACAGTTGCGCGATCGCTGGATCGCTAAACTTAGTATGAGCAATTTGCCGCAGAGTTGCCATCTGCCGCCCTCTCGCCGCTGCACCCCCAGGAGGCATATAGGTTGCTTGATCCCAGTAGAGTAAGGACGACGCTGCATTAATGTCGTCGATTTCGGTGAGGCGGGTTTTGAGTTCTTGAAGTTTGGGGTGAGTCTTGTCCAGAGTCTGCATGATTCGCTGTTGATACTCGTTTCCTATAGTGTGGCGCAGGACGAGCAAATATCAGTCTAACCACTGTTCGCGATATGTCACTTTCCCCAGCTTGCTCAAGAGCAAAAGTGACGACCGTTTCCCTCAGTCGGATACTTCTATTTCTCATGCGTTCAATCGCTTGCTGCATTGAAACTAGATACCCTTCCCGCTTGGCACGCAGCAAAATGCCGATGGAATCTGTTAGAGAAAGACCGCTTAATCTAGAAATCCGCCTACGAACAACTGTGTCGATGCAGACGGTTTGGATACCTTCATTCGTTGCCAATTGAATGACAGCTTAGAGCAATACGATAACTGTAGTGTTCAGCTAAGCAGAGATGTCTGCTGCTGTCGTCCGCTTGGCACATTTATGACGCTAGGATGCGCCAAGAAGAAGATAGTGGGGTGTCTTTGGACGACTTTGAGGAAATGGTGAATTAACTACTGAGGCGAACAGGTAATCCTAGAAAACAAGCTGTGGCGGTTGGAGAATGCACCTGTAATCAAACCCAAAGTAGACGATATAGGATACTTAACGTCCTTCACATGGTCGGAGATAGCGGCAAGACCTTATACAGTAAAAGCAATTGGTAGCGATCGCTAAAGAATACCGCGCTCCAATAGATGTAGGTAGGGTGGAGGGGTCTGTCTCCAACCCTACATTGAAAGGGAATGAGCAATAAAACTGGATCAAAACCTGGGTGCTTCCAGCATCGCCTCAAACAAATCCCGATCGCGAACCGCGTCAAAATCTGGGTCGTATTTCGCCATTTCCAGATATTTTTCCGGACTCAGACGAATCGCTTGTTGCAAGTTATGGACTGTCTGCTCGACATTACCCAGCAAAGCATAGTAGCAAGCTTTGTTATACCAAGCGGTGGGGTATTCAGACTGAAGTTCTAACGCCTTATCGCAAGCAGCGATCGCTTCTTCGTAGCGAGCTAATTTCCCTAGCGCGATCGCCTGGTTAAACCAAGCTTTGTGGTATTCCGAATTAATTTCCAGACTTCTCTGGAAACTGGAAATTGCCTTCTCATAAAGACCGCAGTCATTTAGGGTAATGCCCCGGTTGTACCAAGCATTGCAGGAATCTGGTTTAAACTCAATCGCTCGGTCATAGCTGTGAATCGCCTGTTCGTAATGATTGAGTTGGGCAAGAGCATTGCCTCGGTTGTACCATGCCCAGTAGGCGTCTGGACGCAGCTTCAGGGTACGGTCAAAGCTGGCAACCGCTTTTTCATATAAACCCCAGTCAATCAAGGTAATGCCCCGGTTGTGCCACGCAGCGGAAGCATCCGGGTTAAATTCAATGGCGCGATCAAAGCTATTAAGCGCCTGTTCGTAGCGACATAATTTCCCCAGCGCAATCCCCCGGTTGAACCAAACCCAAGAAGCATCGGGTTGAATTAACAAGGCGTTGTCGAAACTGGCGATCGCTTCTTCGTGGCGACCTAAATTTCCTAGGGCAAAACCCCGCTGCGATAGGGCATCGGGGTAATTGGGTTCGCACTTGAGGGCGTTGTCTAAACAAGCGATCGCCGCTTCATATTTTGCCGACTGAAGCTGGCGTAGTCCTTGCTGGAAAAAGAATTCTGCTTCGAGAGTAATAGTGTGACCCATAGAATTTTGCATCTGGCTTTAGGAGTATCTTGTATTTAAGATTCCCAAAACAATAACATAACTCAACATCAAGACGGTAAATCCCTTCCTAAAATAGATCCACAGCAAGAACAATAAATTCCAGATAACTGCTGTGTAAGGCATTCAGCCGCTGTAGGCAATAAAAAATTTCTTTGAGCAGTTGGTACGGTAATCCTTATTTAACCTCTGTCTAAGCCACTTGGTGCCAAGGGAGGGGTAATAAATATCCTCTTCTAGAAAAAATTGACTCCACTTCCCTCTCTCTTAGGGCAGGATTAGGAACCCTGGGCAGGGGTTATCCCATTTTAGATTTGGGATTTCAGATTCTGGATGACACCAGTCTTGTCAGTAGACACTTCCAACAATTTATTTGTGCCGACCTTTAAGTGAAATGGTATTTAGGCGGATCTTTTCTCAGAAGGATTGCGCCGGTATTACGTAATTCTTCTGAGAAAAGAATGCTGCCAAATCTGAAGCCTGACTCATCGAATCCCCCAGCTAGACATGGGATGATCTCATCTAAAAGAATCCATCGACAACTAACATGACTGAACAGATAGGTAGAACCTACCGCATCGAACGCGATTCAATGGGCGATCGCCAAATCTTAGATAACGTTTACTACGGGATTCAGACGCTACGGGCGATTGAAAATTTCCCGATTAGCGGAATTAAGCCGTTACCCACTTATATTGATGCTTGCGTGCTGATTAAGAAAGCAGCAGCGATCGCAAATGGGGAACTTGGCTGCATTCCCCAAGAAATCAGTCAGGTGATTGTCCAGGCGACGGATGAAGTGCTTTCCGGGAAGTTTCGCGATCAGTTTGTCGTGGATGTCTACCAGGCGGGTGCGGGGACTTCGCACCACATGAATATCAACGAAGTGTTGGCTAATCGGGCGCTGGAACTGCTGGGCGATCAAAAAGGCAATTACAAGCGCGTCAGTCCCAACGATCATGTTAATTACGGTCAATCGACGAACGATGTAATTCCCACGGCGATTCGGATTGGGGCGCTGGTGGCGCTGGAGAGGACGCTGTACCCAGCTTTATCCGATGCGATCGCTACTTTGGATAACAAGGCTGAGGAATTTCAGGATGTCGTCAAATCTGGAAGAACCCATCTGCAAGACGCCGTACCTGTACGGCTGGGTGAAAACTTCCGCGCTTGGGGGCAAATTCTCGCAGAACACATGATTCGCATCGAGAGGGCGTCTGAAGATTTAATGGCGCTGGGCTTGGGTGGAAGTGCGGCGGGAACTGGGTTAAATACTCATCCTCAATATTGCGATCGCGTTGCCCAATTATTATCAGAATTAATCGATCAGCCCTTGCGCCCAGCCCCTCATCTGATGGCGGCAATGCAGAGTATGGCACCTTTTGTCAGCGTTTCCGGTAGCCTGCGGAACTTAGCGCAGGATTGTGTCAAGATATCCCATGACTTACGGCTGATGGATTCGGGGCCAAAAACAGGTTTAAAGGAAATTCAGCTACCGCCAGTACAGCCTGGATCGTCGATTATGCCAGGGAAATATAACCCAGTGATGGCAGAGATGACTTCGATGGTGTGTTTTCAGGTAATGGGGTACGATTCGGCAATCGCTTTAGCCGCCCAAGCGGGACAGCTAGAGTTAAATGTGATGATGCCGCTGATTGCCTATAACTTGATTCACAGTATTGAAATTTTGGGCAATACCTTAAGCGCACTGACGCAGCGTTGTTTGGAGGGAATTACCGCCAACCGCGATCGCTGTCTTGCCTATGCAGAAGGAAGCCTCGCCCTCGTCACCGCCCTCAATCCCCACATCGGCTATCTCAATGCGGCTGCTGTTGCCAAAGAATCTCTCGAAACTGGCAAATCCTTGCGGCAAATTGTCCTAGAACGAGGGTTGATGAGTTCCGAAGAACTAGCCAAAGTCTTAGACTTGGAAGAAATGAGTGCGATGTCAGGGGTGCAGCGTCCGGAGTTGTAGATACACCAAAATTTGCATCTATCCAAAACTCAAAACTCAAAACTTTCTAACCAGGAGTCTCTTTCAATGCATAGTCATGATGGTTTGACCCAGTTGACTTTTCACTATATTGATGGGCACACAGAATCTTTTACCGTCTATGAATCAGTAGAGGAAGGCTTAGAAACGAAGCAGGAAATTCGGCAAGAAATCCGTCGGCTTTTAGATAAATCCTGGTGGATTCTCCACTTACCTGAAGAAACGGTTTTTATTAACACCTCCAATATTGCCAAAGTTGAGGTAAAGCCCCCGATTCCCCACCTCCAGGGAGAAGATGTCTTCTCGAATGCCCAGCGGGTAACTGCCTTGACTCGTGGCAGCAATCGCTGAGAATTTGAGGTTTTAGATTAGGAATTGCCAGGTCTTCATAGAGAATTGGAGACTGGCAATTCTCGCTTTAATTGATTCAAAATTCTTGTCTTGACTCAATCCTTAATCCCAAATATAGAATATGAAACCTTCCGTTAGTTTAATTCGTGCGAATTCCTACAATCGGCAATTATTGCGAGAATCGGTGGAAAGTTTGCTGGAACCGTTGGGAGGAATCAAAGCTTTTGTCAAAGCAGGCGATCGCGTTCTCCTTAAGCCCAATTTACTCACTGGTGGGCATCCGAGTAAAGAATGCGTCACCCGTCCCGAACTGGTTCACTGTGTTGCCAAACTGGTACAAGAAGCCGGTGGAAAGCCTTTCCTGGGAGACAGTCCCGCGTTTGGCAGCGCGATGGGTGTGGCAAAGGCAAATGGTTATCTTCCCCTCATGGAAGAACTCAATTTGCCGCTAGTGGAATTTACAGGGAAGCGTTACGAAACCGTTAGCGAAGGGTTCAACCATCTGTTGTTGTGCAAAGAAGCAATGGATGCAGATGTAGTAATCAACCTGCCTAAACTGAAATCCCACTGTCAGCTAACGATGACAATGGGGGTCAAAAACTTATTCGGTTGCGTACCGGGAAAAATGAAAGCCTGGTGGCACATGGAAGCGGGGAAAGATAGTGCCCGATTTGGGGAAATGTTAGTAGAAACTGCAAGGGCAATTAATCCTACCCTAACGATTTTAGATGCAATTATCGGGCATGAAGGGAACGGCCCTAGCGGTGGCGAACCTCGCTTCCTAGGAATTTTAGCGGCATCGGCTGATGTATTTGCCCTGGATCGGGCGATTGTGGAAATTCTCAATGTAGATCCTCTCAACGTCCCTACTATGGCGGCTTCGATGAGGTTAGGACTATGCACAAATGTGGAGGAAATTGACTTTCCCCAACTGCATCCGGATGATCTAAAGGTGCTGGATTGGCAACTTCCTACTAACATGATGCCTATCGACTTTGCAATGCCTCGCGTGATTAAGTCTACGTTTAGGCATCTTTATATCCGGTTTATCAAGGAACCGATGAATGCTTACGCAGGACGGTAAGAGTTTATCGATAAAAAAACTTGGTTTTTATCAAAACTGGGTTTGGAAAGCTATCAAATAAACAACTTTGAGGCAGATTCGGTAAATTCTGTTACAGTAGGATACAAAATCATCAGCGTAATCTATTATCTACCCTCCGATTGCTTAGGAAGACCGCCCTGACTCATGCTAGAGGCGGTTTTTTTCTGTCTGCCAAATGATGGAGTGTTAGCAGCGCTGCGCGGACGGTATATTTTTAAAAACGAGTCTGATGTGTTTTCTAGATTAAAGATCGAAATAACGCCGGAACCGAGGATCTAAATGGTTGGTTTTGCGCTGGTTACAGGGGAGACAGAGGGTTTGTAGGTTGCTAATGTCATTGGAACCGCCACGAGAGAGCGGTATGATGTGGTCAATCGTGAGGTTTGCTTCTAGTGCCGTTTTGCCGCAACTTTGGCACTGACAGCGATCGCGCTGGAATACATACTTCCTCACTTCTGGCGGGATGCGAATTCTGGGCGTTTTAGTCATAAAATGCTCTTGTAAACACGATCCCACGCTGCAATGACTTCAGAGAATCAAACAACTACAGGCGCTGATGCGATTGATGTAGCGATCGCGCAGGGAATTGATTTTGACGGTTCCCCAATTCCGACACCCAAACTAGAATTATACACAAAAGTAATGGGGCTGGAAGCTGGACGGCAGCGCAGCGGTGTATCCAATACTATGCGTTCTAGAATTGTTCGCATCGGCGCTAAGCATATTTCCCAAGAAGAACTCAACCAGATGTTGCTTGATGCCGACTTTGCACCACTGAAAGATAAAGAAATTGCTTTTTACTATAGCGGAAAGTAGTCTTAGTAATTTTAAACTTCCCCTAGATTAATGAAACTCTAGGGGATTTTTTTATAAATTTTATTGCTTATTTTCTTGGTGTCTTATCTTACGGATCTCATCGAGTGGTGACCCGGTTTGGAGTATTTCTGATTCATCACTTGCTGGTTCTTCTGAAATTTCTGGCTCATCAGCTATAAACTCTACAGTGAGTTTCAGCTTAATTTTTCCTTTTTGCCAGCCCTTCGCACCAATTCTTAGAATTTCACAATCTTTACCTTCTTGAAACCACTTCCTATTAGCCTTATATGCGGCACCTCTATTGGGAACTTCATACATATGTGCATCTGTTATTCCATAGGCTTCTAGCGATTCAATTATTGCCTCTGCTACTTTTTCTATTGACGATGCGAATCCAGGCTTTACTTTACCAATTTTGTAAAGTCCAGACCCGAATGATATAACATCATTGTCGTCGCAATTTTCCAGATAAGAGTCATATTCCATGTCACTTTCTATCCTTGGAATGTTATTATGAATAATTTTACAGTTTGCCTTCCCCTATCCTGCCTTGATCAAGTTGAATACAGGATAGCCCTCTTCTGTCACTCTCCGAAAACATTTGCCATTTCTGAACTCTAGAGCCTTTGTATACGAAGCGATCGCTAGGTTTTTTCTAACAACAAATACAGCTACCAACTTTTTCTAATAGGATAGCTTGTATTGATTGACTGATAAGGCTTCTGGAGATTGCCTTCCCGGAGAGTGACAGAAGAGGGATAGGGGGAAGGCAGTTGCCGAAGCACCTGCAAACTGTTGGCAAATTAGTAATAATAACTCTAAAACTTCGTTCCATCCAAGTCTGCACCAGCTAGGTCTATACCGCTTAAAATTGCACCAATCAAGGTTGCTCCACTAAGGTTCGCACTACTGAAATCTGCTCGATTAAGGTCTGCACTGCTTAGGTTTGCTTTACTTAGGTTTGCATTACTTAAATCTGCTTGGCTAAGAACCGATCCGCTCAAATTAGCCTTACTCATATCTGCTCCATTAAGCTCAGCTTTTGTTAGATTTGCACCGTTGAGAATTGCTTTACTCAAATTTGCATTATCTAGATGTGCCTCGCTTAGATTAGCCCCAGATAAGTCGGCTCCACTCAAGTTAGCACCACCTAAATTCGCACCCTTTAAATTTGCATGGCTGAGTTTTGCCTTACTTAAATCCGCATAATTTAAATCTGCTTCACTAAGATTAGCTCCGTTCATATTTGCCCAACTAAGATTAGCTGAAGCCAAGTTAGAATTAGCAAAATTAATTTCAGTTAAATCAATTTTACTGAAGTCTGCATCACTTAAATCTTTGGAGCTAAAATCTCTTTGTCCTGAATTGTACTTTTTTTTAACTTCATCAGCTTCCATATCATTCTCTCTTCTTAGTAGTACATAATTTTACTGTTATCTCTTTCTCAGGCTCCAGTGTGGAAAACTCCAGCCTCTCGCTCAGCTTGGACTGGAGGCTGGAACCTCCTAAATTGTTCCCAGGCTCAAGCTGGGAACAATTTAGGTTGACAGGTATCAGATAGGGTCATTTTAACCTAGCTCGAATTCTTCTGGCTCACGTAGAGGTGTAAAATCAGCAATGACAGGCAGTTGACGAGCGTACAATCCTATTGCCTGCAAACAACTGTTGATACTTTTAACCGCAGAGTTATAAGCAGAATTTTTTTGCTCAACTGTACTTTTTCGCCGACGATTATTAGCAATTTTATCCTCAACTTCTTGTTCTAGTGTTTGCTCTAAATAAGCACGAGCTTGAGTGTAATGCTGCAACATTTCATCAGCTTTATGGGCTGCCATTGTCAATAAATTAGTCGTAAAAATTTGATTAACGGTTACCGGAAAACCGATACTAATTGCAGCCTTCACTTTTGGCTCAAAAGCTAACTTCAACAACTGACGAATTGCAGGTTCTGCTGCTACCATACTTTACAATCGTAGCTTTGGGAAGTTCGCAACAACGTTTGCCGGAATTGATAGATTGAGAACGTAACCCTACAATGCCGCTAATTCTTTTCGCATAGATAAAGGCGAATATCCTAATTCAAAAGCTTTTGAACTATCTAAAGACACATCCGCTGGTCTTGGCGCAGCCATTTTTACATCTTCTTGTCGGCAAGATTTAAGCCCAGCTCCGGGAAGTTGCAGCACTTCAACTAATAATCGTCCAAACTCATAGCGCGATATCCGCTCTTTTCCGCCCAAATGGATGCGTCCGTTTACTTTTTCTAATGCTAATAAAAGTCCTCGTGCTGCCGTTGTTCCGCTAACTGGCGTTCGGAATTCATCGATGAATAAACTTAGCTCTTTTTCCTCTCTCAATATTTGGATAAAGGGCTGCATGAAACTTGTAGCCGTAGGCGTTGCCATCCCAAACATTAAAGGCATTCGGCAAACAGCGGTCATAGGATAACGCTCCAACATCCCTTCCTCCGCCATCACTTTTTGCTCTCCATAAACATTGACAGGAGACACGGGATCTGTTTCCCGATAGGGAGGGTTTAAACCATCGAAAACTAAATCAGTTGAAGTGAAAACGCAAGGAATCGAAGCATCCGCACACAGCCCAGCAATATTACCTGATGCAGTAACATTTATGGGGAAAGATTCATCAGGATATTTCTGGCAAAAATTAGGTTGCGATCGCGCGGCGGTATGAATCACTCCATCTGGCTGAATTTCTTGGAACAGATGCTTGAGTTCCTGAAAATCTTTTAAGTCAACTTTCAGCAAATTTACGCCAGGAATCGCTAGAGAATGAGAAAAATAAGTTCCATAAACGTCCCATTCTTGTTGTGCTAACTGGCAAAGATGCCATCCTAAAAAACCGCTGGCACCTGTAACTAAGAGTTTTTTCATCAGAAATTCCCCAAACCTCTCAGATAAGCCCGCAGACTTCAGCTAGGGGCTAAGTAAACTAATCCTGCCGCCGCTGGCGAAAATCTCCTGAAGCTGTAACAGCAGCCAAAGTCCGCCAAAGCTGCACCTTTGAGAGTGACGGCTGCTAACTCAAAACAAAAGTATCGTAACTCATCCCTTAAGATACTAAGGGCAGTTTTGTAGAACCTGACCCTAAGTGTATCGTTCATCACTTGTGAGTACGCGCTATGCAGTGGCTAAGCGAGCGATCGCTCATGGCAGTCCCGACAGTCACAGGCAGCGAGAATCAGGGAAATGTTGCTGAATTAGTCATTTTTCTGATCGTCTTGTTGTTGGTTGCCACGGGAGTTGCCTTACTATCTCGACGATTTCGGATTCCCTACATTACAGGGCTAGTGTTGGCAGGATTAGCGATTACTGAGCTTTTGCCAGGTCGCATCCGTCTCGATTCCTCCTTGATTTTTAATCTTTTTTTGCCGATTCTACTCTTTGAATCGGCAATTAATACCGATATCAGTCGCCTACGCAGCACGTTTAAACCCATTGCCTTGCTAGCAGGCGTGGGCTTTCCCCTCTGCGCTGCCATCACCTCAGTCTTGCTGAAACTAGAACTGGGGTTAGAGTGGGTGCCTGCCTTGCTAGTTGGGGTCATTTTGTCAATTACGGATACCGCCTTGGTGATTGCGGTTTTCAAGGAAGTATCTGTTCCCCACCGACTGATTACCCTCGTAGAAGGTGAAAGCTTAGTCAACGATGATGTGGCGCTGGTTTTATTTAGCCTGATCTTGACTGCAAATTCAACCGGATCGTTAACGCCCCTCGATGTCGTACAGGCATTTTTGTTCGTGATTGTCGGCGGAATCTTAGTTGGCTTAGCTTTGGGCTATCTCAGTATTGGTTTATTTAGCCAAGCAGACGATCCTCTCAGCGTGATTTTACTCACGGTTGCCGTCGCGCTGGGAGCTTTCCAATTAGGCGAATTTTTCCACGTATCCGGCGTGGTTGCCGTCGTGGTGGCAGGACTGATTGTGGGCAACCTGGGGGTTTCTCGCAGTACCTCTGCTTCCACTCAAGTCACCTTGTTTAGTTTCTGGGAATTTGCCGGGTTTGGTGTCAATACCTTTATTTTCTTACTCATCGGCTTAGAGATTAATCTCATCACCCTTTGGCAGACGCTTCCAGCCGTTCTTCTCGCACTGATTGCCTACCAAGTCGGGAGGGCGCTCACCGTTTATCCACTCTTGGACTTGGTGCGTTTTTTTGATAAACCCATTCCTTTGAAATGGCGGCACGTTCTCTTTCTGGGCAATATTAAAGGCTCGCTTTCAACCGCCTTAGCGTTAAGCTTACCGGCTAATTTGCCAGGGCGAGATAAGTTGGTTGTCATTGTCTTAGGGATTGTGCTGCTATCGTTGGTGGGACAGGGAGTAAGTTTACCTGGATTTGTAAGACGTTTAAAACTCGATCAGCATTCAAAATCACGGCAGCAGATCGAAGAATTGCAAGCTCAATTAATGACTGCCAAAGCAGCGCAGGATGAATTAGAGAGTCTTCTGAAATCAGGAGTTTTACCCAAATCAATCTACGAAGAGATGCGAGCCGCTTATCAGGTGCGAGTGGCAGCTTCTGAAAGAACCTTGCGGGAGATATATAATCAGCGTCCCGAAGATGCTGCTGATGAAAGTAGCGATCGCCTAAAATTAGACCCGATTCGTCGGCAATTACTATTGGCAGAAAAGCAGGTACTCAATGACGCCCTCCGCAGGCGAATTCTCTCAGAAGAAGTAGTGCAAGAACGCATCAAAACCATTAACGAGCAACTTCTAAGTTTGGAAGATGACTAGAACACAACCCTAGGAAATCAATCACCTGATGTAACTTTTCCGATTTCGTGACGACTAGCACGGTTGCTCCCGCCTCTAGCACTGTCTTTCCATTGGGAATGACGAGATCAGTTTGAGAATGGGATTGATAGCCAATAATTAAAGAACCACTGGGAAACCGGGAATCCTGAGCGACTTGGGACACGGTATGCCCCGCAATGTCAGACTCCGGTGGCACTTTGAGTTTGAAGACTTCTACCTGACCCTGCTCAAAATGCATCATCGATTCTACTTGGGGATATTCGACAGCATTCACCATTGTGGTCACGGCTAAGTCAACCGTACTGATGACATGATGCGCTCCAGCAATTCGATAAGGTTCGGCAAAATCACTTTGGCGCATCCGAGTCACGATATGGGAGACGCCATAGTGCTTGGCAAGTGTCACCATTGCCAAATTTAAAGCATCATTGCGGAGGGCAGCAACAACCGCATCTGCCTTACGAATTCCTGCTTCCATTAGCACTTGTGTACTGACGGCACTGCCTTCAAAAGCCATCGCTCCGACTTGTTCGCGAGCATAGCCGCAGGCGGTGGGATTGGTATCGATGACGGCAACCGTGTGTCCCAATTCTACTAATTGTTGGGCTAAGTTCAGCCCGACCAGTCCTGCTCCACCAATCAATACGTACATGACTCACCTCTGTTGCAGGTATTTACGTCTGACCCTCAAAATCTACAGTGTAGTTGCTGGCGATGAGAGCCGTAAATTATCCAATAAATTATCCAAATTGTTACTCAGGGCGATCGCTTCTTTGAATTAGAACCGCAAAGGATAACGGAGCAACCGTGTCAAAAATAAGCACGTTAGCCAGTTGAAATTTTTAATCTGAAAAACTTTCCTTGTCATTCTTGAGCAGGCACCTGCCAAATCTTAATGCTGCCATCATGACTGCCACTGGCTAAAGTTTGTCCATCGGGATTGAAAGCGAAGGAATTTACTTGGCTGTCATCTCCGGCTAGGGTGCTTTTGAGTTCGCCAGTGCGGGGATTCCACAGCTGAATCGTATTGTCCAAACTGCCGCTGGCGATTGTCTGTCCCTTGGGGCTGAAAGCAACGGAATTAATTAAAGTGGCATTTCCCTTCAAAGTAGCGATCGCTTCCCCGTTGCGATGATTCCACAGCTTGATGGTGCCGTCATTACTGCCACTAGCGAGGAGTTTTCCATCGGGACTGAAGGCGACGGAATTCACCCAGTCAGAATGCCCTTCTAGGGTGCGGATGCGGATGCCCGTACGCGGATTCCATAGCTGGATGGAGCGATCGGCGCTACCACTCGCTAAGGTTTGTCCATCCGGGCTAAAGGTAACGCAATTCACAGCATCTAAATTCCCTGTCAGGGTGTGGGTGAGTTCCCCATTACTAAGCTGCCAAAGCTTGATTGTCTTGTCTAAACCAGCACTGGCTAAAGTTTTGCCATCGGGACTGATGGCAATGGATAAAACTGAGGTGGAATCCCCGCTAAGGGTGTGGATGAGTTCCCCGTTACTGAGTTGCCATATCTTGATAGTGCCGTCATAACTGCCACTGGCGACAAGTTTTTTATCCCGACTAATGGCAACGGCATGAATGGGTTTGATATGTCCTTCTAAGGTACGGATGCGGATACCTTTGGGTAAATTCCACAACTTGATAGTGCCATCTTCACCGCCACTGGCAAGAATCTGCCCATCGGTACTGATGGCGATCGCTTGCACATAGTTAGAATGCCCTGTAAGCGTGTTGAGCGGTTGGCCTGACTGGGATGCTGTAGTTAATGTAGATGCTAAGGTTAAATCCTCAGTTAAATCCTCCCCTTTTACAGGGTTGGCAGAAGATTCGAGCGAACTGCATCCAGTCAAAGTCGTCACTGCACCCAAAGCGATCACCACGAAAAATTTTCCGAACTTTGATGGATGTGTCATAGATAGTCACCGCAGAAAACATCACGTCTATCCAGGATGGATACAATATAAATTTGGAGCTGTCATCATCCAGTCGGATGAGCATATCTGGTTATGTCCCTGCCTGTTGTCGCTATTATCGGTCGCCCAAATGTGGGCAAATCTACTCTTGTCAATCGCTTGGCAGGTGTACAAGACGCCATTGTGCATGATGAACCTGGAGTCACGCGCGATCGCACCTATCGTTCTGCCTTCTGGGAAGACCGGGAGTTTGTCATCGTCGATACCGGCGGCTTGGTGTTTAATGATGACACCGAGTTTTTACCCCTGATTCGGGAACAGGCAATGTTGGCACTCTCAGAAGCGAGTGCAGCAATCTTTGTCGTCGATGGTCAAAGTGGGTTAACAGCAGCGGATGAAACGATCGCCGACTGGTTGCGTCAACAACCCGTGCCCGTCCTGCTAGCTGTCAATAAATGCGAATCCTCCGAACAAGGTCTCACCCAAGCAATTGAGTTTTGGGAACTGGGATTGGGCGAACCCTTCCCCGTCTCAGGCATTCATGGGAGTGGCACCGGCGAATTGCTCGATGCCCTGATTACCTATATCGTGCCAGCGGAAGAAATTCCCCAAACTGAAGAAATTAAAGTCGCCATTGTGGGACGCCCCAATGTCGGTAAATCCAGCTTGTTGAACGCCTTTGTCGGCGAAAACCGTTCTATCGTTAGCCCCATCTCTGGCACGACTCGCGATGCTATCGATATGCTTGTAGAACGCAACGGCAAAACTTACCGATTGATTGATACCGCTGGGATTCGCAAAAAGAAAAACGTTGAATACGGCCCAGAATTTTTTGGAATTAATCGCGCCTTTAAAGCGATTCGTCGTGCCGACGTAGTTTTATTAGTCATCGACGCAGTCGATGGCATCACCGAACAAGACCAAAAACTGGCTGGGCGGATTGATGAAGAAGGTCGCGCTTGTGTAATCGTCATCAATAAGTGGGATGCTGTTGAGAAGGATTCCTACACCATCTATGAGTTTGAACGCAACTTTAAAGGACGGTTGAACTTTATCGATTGGGCAGAAACGATTTTTGTCAGCGCTCAAACAGGTCAGCGGGTGGAAAAAATTCTGGATTTAGTGAATACAGCCGCCGAACAACACAAACGCCGCGTCACGACTGCTGTAATTAATGAAGTGCTACAAGAAGCAATTTCTTGGGTTTCCCCGCCCACGACCCGCCAAGGGCGTCAGGGCAAGATTTATTACGGCACCCAAGTGAGCAGCCAACCCCCAGCGATCGCGCTATTTGTCAACGACCCCAAACGATTCAATGACAACTATCGCCGCTACATCGAAGGTCAATTCCGAAAACAGTTGGGTTTTACTGGAACTCCAGTGCGCTTATTCTGGAGAGGGAAAAAAGTCCGCGAGATGGAAGCGGGCAGTCGTAGTAACCGAGCCACTCGCGTTTAATCAATTAAAAATTAAAAATGTAAAATAAATTTTTGCATTTTTAATTTTTAATGTTTAATTTTTAATTTTCTATGGATTTACTGCGATCGCTACCGCTGGGGCTGTACCTTGAACAACCAATCACTTGGCTGCATCACCTCGACCCCAGGGTGAAAATAGCTTGGTTGATGAGCTTTCTCATTGCTCCAGTCCTGGCAAATCCCATCTGGCGCATCGCCCTGGCGGTGCTGCTAGTTGCTATTACTTTGACGGCGGCGATTCCATTGCGCGTGTGGAAGCAACAAATGGGTTGGCTGTTAATGCTGTGCTTTTTTGTCTTCATCCTGAGCATGGTTGCCCCCGATGGACTTGGATCGGACTCTCAGCCCCGTCTCCCAGCCGATGAGATATCTTTTCAACAACCCCCCCCTACTCCGAAACCAGGAGTTGTTAAAGAATCCGCTTCAACTCAAAAACCAAAGGCGACAAAACCAGTCCCGACTGAAAACCCTTCAAAATACCGCTACGTCCTATTTAATCAAGGGCCAGTCAAAATTACTCGCAAGTCCTTGGATCTTGCAATTAACGTCAGTACCTTACTATTTACCTTAATTTACAGCACCAACCTGTTTTTGCTGACCACAGCTCCAGAGGAAATTACTGCGGGGATCGAGAGTTTGATGCGACCGCTGCGAGCATTCAAATTTCCCGTGACAGAAGTTGCTCTAACCTTAACTTTATCGCTGCGCTTTATTCCTCTGGTTTTAGAAGAAGTGCAGAATTTAGTTCGTTCCGTGCGGACACGGGCAATCAACTGGAAAAAATTGGGCATCCGAAAAAGCCTGCAACTTTGGTTGATGGTCGCCGAACGGTTGCTCGAAAATCTCCTTTTAAGAGCCGAGCAAATTGCGAGCGCTATGAAGGTTCGCGGCTTTACCAGTCCCGATCGCCATCGCGTTCAATGGCACCAGTTGCGTCTCAAGAAGAGCGACTGGGCGGGGCTAGTGAGTTTAGTTGTACTTTGGGGGGCACGGCTGATCTGGGGATGGGAGACTTAAAAATTAAAAATTAATATGAAACCTTGGTTTTGGCGATCGCTTCCTCTTCAACATCGAACTGGCTCAGAAGTATTCGCCGCTCTGTTTCTGGACGCCGGTAAAATTGCCACCCTACTCGAAAGCCCCTACAATCCGCTCCTTCAACACTCACCTGAAGCCAAGAATGCGATCGCCAGATATTCGATTTGTGCCGGTGCGCCGCGCTTTATAGATGGCGTGCAGGCAGTATGGACTCCACCCGTTGGCGAGATCCTCCCCTTCCTAAGTCGCTTGCGGCAACGTTCTGCCTTCAGGGATGAGTCTCTACAGCCCTCAGACCTGCCTTTCACTGGCGGCTGGCTAGGATGGCTGGGTTATGACCTGGCTTGGGAGATTGAGCAGCTACCCCATTTAAACTCTGACCCCCTACCATTCCCGGTTGCTTATTGGTATGAACCGGCATCCTTTGCCGTCCTCGATCACTGGGAACAAACCCTATGGCTAGCCGCTAGCGATGAAGCCGAACTCGATTCCTTGCAAAACCTGCTAGAAAGCCGAACGCAGGACGAAGTCGTAGAAGAGCCAGTAGAGTCTTCAATCCAAAATCAAAAATCCCCTCATTTCCATTTTTGGACGCCCCAAACTGATTACGAAGATGCGGTGCGGCAAGCGAAAAAGTATATCCAAGCTGGAGATATCTTTCAAGCAAATCTTTCCCTACGCTTTGAAAGCCGTGTAACTGCCCGTCCTTGGGCAATTTATCAAGCGTTACACCAAATCAATCCTTCTCCCTTTGCTAGCTATTGGCAGACCCCGTGGGGGGCACTCATCAGCTGTTCTCCAGAAAGATTGGTTCAGATGCAAAGAGATGGAGATGCGAAATTTTGTGTCTCTACGCGACCGATTGCAGGAACGCGATCGCGCGGCAGCACCCCCGCCCTCGACGAGCATCTGGCGCAAGACTTGATTGCCAATTCCAAAGAAAGAGCGGAACACATTATGTTGGTGGATTTAGAGCGGAACGACTTGGGGCGTGTGTGCGAGTGGGGTTCTGTAGAAGTCAACGAACTTTTCACCGTTGAGCGCTACAGCCATGTCATGCACCTCGTGAGCAACGTCATCGGCAAAATTCGCCCAAACTACGACGCTGTTGACCTGATTCGCGCCTTCTTCCCCGGCGGTACTATCACTGGCTGTCCGAAAGTCCGTTGCATGGAAATCATTGAAGAACTCGAACCCGTGCGTCGCAATTTGTTCTATGGTTCCTGTGGCTTTCTCGATTGGCGCGGGCACCTAGATTTAAATATCCTGATCCGCACCCTCCTCTATCCCAATCATGCCGATGCAGCGATGATTTATGGGCAAGTCGGGGCGGGAATCGTTGCCGATAGCGATCCAGAGCGAGAATGGCATGAGTCTCTACACAAAGCTCAAGCTCTCCTGGCAGCCCTGGGAAGTTTTAATGTTATTAGTGATTAGTTCTGGGTCATCAGTCAAGTGCCATTGGCGAGTGGCTGTCAGGCAGGGTTTTGAAGAGCCACTCTTATGAGCAACTAGCAACAGAATGATTCGGCTGGGAACGGATATTGTTTATATGCCTCGGATTAAAGCCGCTGTTGAACGCTTTGGCGATCGCTTCTTGCAGCGCGTCTATACTTTTGATGAACAACAAGATTGCGGCTACACTCAGGATGATAGCAGTCGCCTCTCTATCAACCAGCTAGCAGGGCGCTGGGCGGCAAAAGAAGCCGTTGCTAAAGCACTGGGAACTGGATGGCGGGGAGTCAGCTACACCGATATTGAAATTCGACGTTTACCTACAGGTGCGCCGCAAGTGTTTCTCCATCATTCAGCCGCCGCCCAGACAGCAGGCTGGGGAGATTGTCAGTGGCAACTAAGCATCAGCCATGATGGCGATTATTCAGTAGCCACCGCTATCCTCGTTTGCTCACCCTGAAAAACGTCGCCAATTCCCAAACATTCTCTCTGAGGTGCCCGAATACAAGCTATCATCTGCATAGTTTGAACTAGAGTGAAACATCTTGGGTTTCAACAGAGAGCGGCTGGCGTGAGTCGCACTGCCGCTTAAACTCTTCGACTTTTCCCAATCCCTCCCTTAGGGATGGGCATTCTTCGCGTGGATGTTAATGAGCAGCGAAACCTATTTAAATCACCCTACATTTGGCTTACTTTACAGAGTATGTCTGCTTGAGGACAGCCAGGAACTATTTACGACCCTTTATGCCCAACGTCTCTTCTTTTTGGTGAATACCAGTCCTACGGGCATCACGTTTGAACCGATTACCCGCAGTGATGGTCGCCTCATGGTGGAAAACCGTTTGCGGATGCTCCGTCGCAACGGTCAAATGGAGGAGTACACCCAACTTCAGGCTATTCATAAGCGAACATTTCAATAGGGGTAAGCGATTAAAAATTAAAAAATCCTTTTTAATGCAAGCATTTTTAATTTTTGCTTCCCTGCCTATTTTCAAGTGAAGTTAAATGACTGGAGCGATCGCCCAACGCCTTTCTGAAATTCGTCAGCAACTGCCGGAATCTGTCCGCCTCATCGCCGTCACGAAACAGGTTTCCCCTGAAGCCATGCGCGAAGCTTATGCAGCGGGAGTAAGGGATTTCGGTGAAAGTCGCATCTCTGAAGCTGAACTCAAACAAGCGCAACTGCAAGATTTACCAGACATCACCTGGCACCTGATTGGACACCTCCAGAGTAATAAAGCTCGAAAAGCCCTAGAACAATTTCAGTGGATTCACTCGATAGATAGTTTAAAATTAGCCCAACGATTAAACGAACTGGCGCTTGAGCTGTCGCGCTCGCCCTTCATCTGCCTCCAAGTGAAACTGCTGCCAGATCCCAATAAGTACGGGTGGACAGTTCCTCAACTGCTTGCCGATTTACCAGCCCTGAATGAGTGCTACAATCTGCAAATTCAAGGTTTGATGACAATCCCGCCTTTCGATCTCAAGGCTTCTGAAATCCTGTCAGTTTTCGATAGAACCCGCAAACTAGCCGATGAGATCAGACAGCAAAACTGGTCAAATATTCAAATGCAGCAGCTATCAATGGGAATGTCAGGTGATTACCCACTAGCTGTGCAATCTGGGGCAACAATGATACGTTTGGGGCGAATTCTTTTTGGAGAACGGGCATCCTGAAAAGCCCCACTCCGCTTACAGATGTCAACATCTATTCCGAATAGATGAGTAGGGTAATTAAGAGGCATCGGATATTATATTGCCAGCACGACTATATGATTGTTATTGTCGTTTCCTTAAACTAGGACTGCTGCCTCAAGGGTGCCCTGCGATCCCAGCCCCAAAGTCTAACCTTAAATCGTGATGGAGCGTGAACTGTGAATAATATTTTTTCTAAGCTACGAGATTTCGTGGGCCTCAATGAGCCAGCTCACTACGAGTATGACGAGTACGAAGAAGCCGAGGGAGAAGAGTACCAAAATCTCTATCAAGAACAGCATCCTCAACCGACGACAGCAGAAGAAGAACGTCGCCAGAGCCGTCGGGCGCGGACAAGCACACCTGTTGCACGAGAAATAGAAATGGGGACAACAATGAATAATGTAATTGGGATGCCCGGTTCGGTGAATGGTATTTCAGAAGTGGTTGTGATGGAGCCACGTTCTTTTGAAGAAATGCCCCAAGCGATTCAAGCTTTGCGCGAGCGGAAGTCAGTCGTGCTAAACCTGACGATTATGGACCCAGATCAGGCGCAACGGGCTGTAGACTTTGTTGCCGGTGGCACTTATGCGATCGATGGGCACCAAGAGCGAATCGGCGAAAGTATCTTTCTGTTTACACCGAGCTGTGTTCAAGTCAGTACCCAGACTGGCGTGGTTCACGAAGTGCCTCAACCACAAGTCCGGATTCCCCGTCCCTCTGCCCCTTCCCCAGCTTGGTCAAACGAACCGACCCGGATGGCGCAGTAAAATTTCTGAATCGAGACGCTTGTTAGCGGTCAATGGTCAGTCGTAACGACGAAAAACAACTGACCGCCGACAACTGACTTTTCATGCTGATAGGGATTGGGGGACGAGGTTGGCTACTAAATTCGGCATGATTGGTGGCGGGGTAATGGGAGAAGCTCTATTATCCCGCCTGATGCAAAAACAGCTTTATGCCACAGAAGAAGTCTTGGTGAGTGAGCCGCAAAGAGAGCGGCGAGACTTTTTGGCGCAGCAGTACGGCATCCAGGTGACGGCAGAGAATCGGGCGGTAGCGGCGGCAAAGGAGGTGCTGTTACTGGCGATTAAACCTCAAGTGTTTGCAGCGGTGGCGGCAGACTTGGAGAAGGAAATTTCTGCCCAAGCGTCGCCGCCGGTGGTGATTTCGATTATGGCGGGTGTTTCTTTGAGTCAACTGGAAGCAGCTTTTCCCCAAGCTCCAGTGATTCGGGCGATGCCGAACACCCCAGCGACGGTAGGGGCCGGAATGAGTGCGATCGCGCTGGGTCAGTACGCTACCCAGCAGCACCTAGAACAGGCAAAGGAGATCTTCCAGGCGGTGGGAGAGGTCGTTGAGGTGCCAGAATCCTTAATGGATGCGGTGACAGGACTTTCGGGTTCGGGTCCCGCCTATGTGGCGCTGATGGTGGAAGCACTTGCAGATGGTGGGGTGGCGTCTGGATTGCCAAGAGCGATCGCGTCTTCGTTAGCCCTACAAACTGTCTTGGGGACTGCCCATCTGTTGCACGAATCGGGAATGCATCCCGCTCAACTCAAAGACCGCGTGACTAGCCCTGGAGGTACAACTATCGCTGGGATTGCCCAGTTAGAGCGGGCTGGTTTCCGCTCAGCTTTGATTGAAGCAGTGGTGGCGGCTTCTCAGCGCTCTCAGGAGCTGGGTCGTTGATAGGTAGTCTTGATGGGCAAGTAAATGTTTTATTCCTGCTGCCAGAAGTAAAATGATTTATTAACAATACTTTATGTGGCAAAAATGGGCGAATAGAGTCTTTATTTTTAGCCTTTTACTGATACTAGCTGTTACACTCTTTCCTTATGATTTTGCCTTTAAAGAGAATGCTAGTAAAATAAACTATCGCTTTCTCACTTCAGAATTTTTTAAATTAAGAAATTTTTACGACTTAATCATTAACGTTTTATTATTTTTCCCCTTTGGTTTTACCTTTTCCTGTTTGACACAGCGAAAAAGATTTCCAGAATTAAAGACACTTGGTTTCACCTTATTAATTTCTTTTTGTTTAAGTTTTATAATCGAGGTTTTGCAATTATTTATCCCTTCCCGAAGTTCCTCCCTATTTGATATTGGTTCCAGTATTTTAGGTGCTTTTATCGGCTTTCTATGCTTTCGTGTGGGGAAAGAGAAAATCCAGGAAGCAACCTTAAATCTTGTTAGAAGCAATAAGAGCTTTCTTTCAATCAAAAAGTTAACGGCTGCTTTTATTGGATATATTCTATTAATTTTTATAATGACCCTTGTTTGGCAAGATGCTGGAAACCTCAGCGGTTGGAATCAAACTTTCCCGCTGAGTCTTGGCAACGAACCAACAGGAACTAGACCTTGGAAAGGCTATATTTCCGAGCTATATATCGCGAATAAAGCAGTTTCAGACCAAGAAGCAGAGTCCGCCTTTTCCTCGGAAGTTCCATTTTCTGCAATCAAAAAAGACCTAGTAGCTGTATATCAATTGACAGGTACAGGCAGTTATCCCGATTTAACGGGGCACCTTCCAGATTTATCTTGGCGAGAAAACTCTCCAACCACTCAGGATCAAAGGGGTGTTTCTCTCGATTCCAATCATTGGCTAGAGACAAAAAGCTCTGTAGCTTTGATTACACAAAAGATTGCCGCAACTTCTGAATTTACGCTAGGTGCCGTTGTCGCTACTGCTGACACAATGCAGCATGGTCCTGCCCGGATTATTTCACTTTCAGCAGATGATGAAAACCGCAATTTTACCCTTGGACAAAAGGGAGCAAATTTGGTGTTTCGAGTGCGAACTCCAGCCACTGGCAAAAACGCCACAAGTTATCAACTAAATGTTCCAGATGTTTTTGGAGACACCAACAATCATCAGCTGCTTCTCACCTATAAAGGGTCAATTCTTCAAATTTACATAGATGGAGTAAAACAACCCTACTCCCTGAAACTGATTCCAGAAGTGATGACTTTTCAGCTATTACCTTTTGATGCTAATAGTATCAATCTAGGAATCTACAAGATTTTGTATTATGGATTAATCTTTATCCCTCTGGGTTTATGTTTAGCACTCATTCGTGCCAAAGCCAGGGGAAAAGTTATTTTTTATGCCTTGTTGCTTTGTGGAGGGATTTTAGTCCCCGCTTTAATATTGGAAGTCATGTTAGCAACTGGAACCCAGCGAGCAATTAGGCTAGAGAATCTACTTTTTAGCATGGCACTTGCTGTTAGCACCATGCTAATCGTGAAAAGGTGGGCTGAATCTTGGTTACGAGGCGAGATAGCAGCATAAAAACGAGCAGAGACGCGAAATGGCATTGAGTACCAGAACGCTTACGCATCTCTACTCTTAGGAATTTTGTTCGGGTTCTGTTGATAATTTTTGACCGATTTGGGGTTCGGTACCGGCAAGTAAACGCTCAATGTTGCTGCGGTGTCGCCAGACGACGTAGACACCGCCAGCGATCGCAAATAGTAGATAAGGTAACGGCTGCTGAAAAATCAGCATTAAAATAGAAACCGCGATCGCACCCGCAATCGAGCCGAGAGAGACAATTCGAGAAACGGCGACAACCACGCCAAACACTACCGCCGTTCCCAACGCTACAGGTAAGGACATGGCGAATAAAACGCCTAGGCTCGTGGCAACTGATTTCCCACCCGTGAAGTTCAACCAGACAGATTTACTGTGACCGATGCTGGCAGCGAAGCCGGTGCCAGCGACTAACCAAGATTGCCAGGTGGCAGGCAGGACAAGAGTTGGCGCAAAGGTTGGTGCAAAGATATACAAAGCATAAACCAAAGCGATCGCGCCGACTCCTTTAAACAGATCGATCAGTAACACCCCGATGGCTGGCCCTTTTCCCAAGGTTCTGAGAACATTAGTGGCACCCGTAGAACCAGATCCCTGCTCTCGAATATCAATCCCTTTGAGCCAGCGTCCTGCCAAATAACCCGTAGGAATCGAGCCTAAGAGGTAGGCTGCGATTAACAATGCCCCACTTAAAGCCAGTTGTAGACCCATCTAACGCCTCTTGCTTGTAGCTCAATTAGTCTGTCGCTAATATCTCATATCAGCGGACATCTGCTGAGGATCGGGTGCAAAAGCTAACCACAAGGGAAATTGCAGCAGCGATAGATTAATCTGATCTTCTGTCTCATCAATGATAATCAGCGGCATCTGGCGTTCCTTGACGAGACGCTCTGCCTTTTGCACAACTGCTTCTGAAGATTCAAACAAAACAATTCCCTGTTCTGGCCCAAAATCAGAGCGGGAAATCCCCAGACAGTCTTGCAAACCCCGCCGCCATTCGCCAAGTCGTTCTGGGGAGTTGGCGAGAATCAGGGCGCGAACGCGATCGCCATACAGTGTGCTTAATACCGAGATGACGGAAGAAGAAATCAGGATATTTTGCAGGCGACTGCCCATCGTCCGCAAAGCGCCTCTTCCCCCTTGCGTGAAAAACCAGTTCGCGACTCGCTCCGCATGAACTGGCTCAAAGGTACGACGCAATTGCCAGGGCGGGCCATAATAGTCAGGTCGCGTCCGGTACTGGTCTAAAATACTGCGAATTTGTTTTGCAGTTGATTGAAAGCTCTGTTCTGTAAATTTGGGGTTTACAGGCGATGCAGCCTTCGACTCTTCCACGACTGGAACTGCCTTTGGGGGTTCTGGTTCCTTCTGGAGTTGCAATTCTTCTGCTGCTACCACCAAATCTTGTAAGCTACCGACCAAATAATCTTTAAAGCCTTGCACCCGAATGGCTAATTCTTGGGAGGTACCAGCAAAGGTTCTTCGCATTTCCTCTCGGATGCGTTCCCGTCGTCGTTCCAGCTGTTCAACGGAAATTTGTAGTGTTTGTCTGCGTTGTTCCAGCTCGTTCAAAGACTCCTGCACCAGGCGATTTAAAGCCGCTTGAGTTTGGGCCATCTGGTCTTGCAGGATTTTATTATGAGAAGCTTGCAGGGCGGCAATTTCCTGAATTAATGCCTCTTCCTGCTGTTGTAAATCAGCCACCCGTTGCTCTAAAACAGAGACGGAATTTTCCACCGCTAAAGTAACATTTGGCTCCTCAGGCTCCTCAGAATTCTCTGATTCCTCAACAACGGAGACTAAAGTTACATTTAGCTCCTCAGGCTCCTCAGAATTCTCTGATTCCTCAACAACGGCGGCAATTTCCGCTTCTGAATCATCAAATGCCTCCACAACAGCGGCAATTTGTAATGCTACAAGATTGTCTGAGGCTGGATCGGCAGTTACAGTTTCCTCTTCTGGCGCTTCTAAATTGTCCGATGCTTCAACAACTGGCTGTTGCTTTTGTTCTTGCTCTTGTTCTTGTTCTTGGGTTTGAGGTTCGTCTGAATTCATCTAACAATTAACAATTAACAACTAACAATTAACTACTCATCTGTAGGGACGCGCATCTGGGTATCCCTACGCACTTGCTTTTGGACAGCGTTGCTCCAGGCAAGTTTTTAGCATTTTGGGATCGAAGAGAACCGGCAAAAAGTGAATGCTTTTGACTTCTTTGAAGTAAAACAGAATCGGCACTGGAGTCCAGAATATCTGCCAATTTTGCCATTCCTGATAAGGAAAACGCCGAATTAAGCTTTGGGAGCGATAAACATCTAATGCTGTTTCGGTGAATTGTAGGCGAATCGTTGCCGCCTGAAACAGTAGGAACAACCCAAATGCAGCGATCGCTAAACTCACCCAAGGTTGAACGAATAACAGCCCAATCGAAGCCGCCACTAACACCAAAGGAATTGCGTAGCTGGGTGCCAGTTCAACAGTTTGTGACGGTAAAGAAGACGTAGTAGTAGTCACAGGCATAAACCCGATATTGTAAACTATCGTACTAGACCTACCCACTTTCTTAGCGTTCAAGCTGAAGTGGGGCGGCAGTTCAAATCCTGATTCGAGATTCAAGCTCAGGATTGCAACTTTATTTATTTTAAAGGTTTTCCGCCTCAGACCCCTTTAAGTACGGCACTGCCCGTTCCCTGAAACATCAACCACGATAAGAAAAAGTTAGAAATAAAGATAGCTAACAAAGCTGTGACGACTGCTGTGGTGGTCGATTGTCCAACACCTTTTGCTCCCCCAGTGGTTGTTAAGCCCCAACTGCAACCAATTACGGCAATCAGCGCCCCAAAGAAAAATGCCTTAATTAAGGCACTACACAAATCCCAGACTTGCAGGAAATTTCGGGCAGACTCTAAAAATACATTTGGGGCAATTCCGTAGAGATTTCTGGCAATGAGCAATCCCCCTGCCATGCCAGTGAGGATAGACAAAATGGTTAAAACTGGCAGCATTAAGCAGCAGGCGATCGCGCGGGGAATCACTAGGTAATCAATCGGGTCGGTTTTCAGCATATAGAGGGCGTCTATTTGCTCGGTGACGCGCATCGTGCCAATTTCAGCGGCAAACGCCGAACCGACTCGTCCCGCCAAAATTACGGCAGTCAGGACAGGGCCAAGTTCGCGGCATAAAGAAAGGGCTAGGACTCCGCCCACAGCACTGCCCGCACCCAAGTTGACAAATTCTCGCGCCACTTGAATGGTGAATACCATGCCGACAAAACCGGCTGTGACTAGAGCAATCAAGAGCGATTCTGGGCCAACCATCGCCATTTGGTCGAGGGTGTTGCGCCGATGGATTTTTTTTGTCAGGAGGTGAACCACCACCTGCCCACCCAACAAAATCGCCGCCAGCAACCGCTGACCCCATAACTCTAAGCTGGAACCGGAAGAAGTCTCGCTCAAGGTTGCCCTGCTGACTCAATGACTGTATAAAGCATAGATGTGTAAAGCATAGCTGATGAGCGGCGAGCTACAAGAATCTCTTTTGTACTATATTATGTTGTGCTGATTTGTGTTGTGACTCAGCATTCTAGGGCTACCGTACACACACAAGTGACTTATTTCGCCCAACAATTTTGCTTAACAGAATTCCCAGACCGAACCCCTAGCCCCGTAGAAAAAGCTACCGCATACACACAAGCCTGCCTTGTCAAGGGTTTCGTCGCTTCTAAGGGACTCCTCTAGAAGCAATATAAGGGACTCCTCTAGAAGGACTGAATGAATTTCTGAGATATGTTTACGGACTTTAAACAAGATTTTTAAGGTTTATTTAAGATTTCTGACAGATCGGGATAGTGTGAGCGATCGCTTCTATTGTATATAGAGGTTGTAAAGTATCCTTCCCGATTCCACGCTCGGCAGTTCATTCACACTCACAGTTTCATGAACATTTTCCCTAACTATTTCCGTTCCCTAATCCTGACGAGTTTTCTCAGCTTCACTGCCCCGATACTCCTGTTCGCGAGTGTGTTGGCAAGCCTGTCCATACTGGGTTACATTCCCCTCCTCGAAGCAGTCAGTCAGTGTGGCAGAGCGGTAATTTTGGAGTTTCTCACCGTCTTCGGCAGCGGATGTTCCATCGAAGGTCTCTTAGTAATTGGCTTGACCTGTAGCGTTGCCGGAGCCATGTTTGACACCTACGCTTTTTATCGTTACCAAAATTTACGTGGAAATTAATCTTCCGCGATCGCTTTCGTCGTTGCCAAATCCCTAAGCATCAACAAGGCATCAACAAGAGTTCTGTTGCGCGATCGCAGTTCTGACAGAATTTGTTAGAGAATGCCGTCTGCACCCAAGTTAGGTAAGATTGTGCCCCTAAAAGCGAGGCACAACCGCAAAAGACTTACTTCAAGATTCCAGCGACCACAATTTCGCTTCACGTGTGTCGGATCTGGTCGTAAATCTTCAAATATTCCGCCCCTGGATTTTTCCACGAGTAGTCATACTCCATACCCTGAAGGACAAGCTGGCGAAACTCTTCGGGATGGTTGTACCACAGCTTAAAAGCCCGCTCCATTGCTGACTCAAACGCAGGCTCATCACTGTGATCGAACACAAAGCCATTCCGTTTTTCCGGAGGCTTCGTTTGGTCGTAGTCTCGGTCAAATACAGTATTTACCAGTCCGCCGACTGCCCGCACAACTGGCACCGTGCCGTACTTTAAGCCAATCATCTGAGTCAGTCCGCAGGGTTCGTAGTTGCTAGGGACGATAATCATATCCGCCCCTGCATAGATCAGGTGGGATAACTCTTCATTAAAGCCAAGTTCTAGATGAACGTCAGGATTATCGTTCAAAAAGCCTTTTTCGTGCTGGAAATGGGCATTAATTCCCGGTTCCGTTGCCGAACCCAACAGTACAAATTGCGCCCCATTGTTAAGCGCATAGTACATAGCATGATGAACGAGATGAACGCCTTTTTGAGCGTCTAAGCGACCGATGTAGGCAACGATGGGTTTATCAACGTCGCGGAGCAAAAGTCTCTCCCGGAGAGCTTTTTTAGTCTCGGCTTTCCCTTCTAAGTTCTCTTTGCTGTAGTGAGCCGGTATATAGCGATCGCTTTCGGGATTCCAAAAATCATGATCGATGCCGTTGAGTACGCCAGTAAATTTATCCTGGTGCAGATGTAAGGTATGACCTAAACCAGAGCCAATCTCGGTGCAGCGGGCTTCCCAAGCATGATGGGGCGAAACGGTCGTCACAGCGTTGGCGTAAACAATCCCCCCTTTCATAAAGTTCAAGGCAAAAGGGTTGAAGTTATCTTGCAGGCGATCGTAAGTGAAGTAGTAAGATTCGTTATTCAGCCCGGTTGCCCACAGGGTCTCTTGACCGCCCATCCCTTGGTGTTTGAAATTGTGAATGGTGTAGCAAACCCGCTGAAGACCCATCTCATACTTGTAATTCTCGAAGAGCATGACTGGAATTAAGCCGGTCTGCCAGTCATGGCAATGAATGATATCGGGTCGCTTGTTGCTTTGAAGGAGAAATTCTAAAGCGGCTTTGCTGAAGAACGCAAACCGCATATTGTCGTCGTTGCACCCGTAATAACAGCCTCGATTGAAGAAATTATCTTCAGAGTGGGGTTCGATAAAGAAACACACCCGCCCGTGTACCCAACCACAATAAACAGAACAGTGGACTTTACCGCCATACCAGGGCACCCACAAGTCGCGGTAAGCATCGTGGAGTCCCCAGATGTGGTCGTACCTCATGCAATCGTACTTAGGCAGAATCAGCTCGACGCAATTTCCCTGATTTTCTAGCTCCCGACTCAGCCCGTAAACGACATCTCCCAAACCACCAGCTTTGATGACCGGAGCGCATTCAGAGGCAATTTGTACGATGTACATCCTTACTCCTCCTGAGATAGAAATCTATTTTCTTAATTTCACAAAAGTATATATACACCTCAGCAATAACGACCCCGTCATTCGGTATAAACAACAGAACTGTCATGGGAAGATAAGCGAGCGCATAGCGTATGCCACTCTTAGTGGCTTTTCGCGCCTTTGTCCGTTCGAGTTATGCAGATCGCCTGGTAGTTCAGATTCTATTCAAGGTGGACTAGGCGATCGCAAACTCGGTCAGCGATCGCTTACTCGGATGTTGAAATCCTAAAACAATATCCTCATGGGGAACCCCTGCTTCTAGCAAGTCATTTACAATTCCCTGCTTTGTCCAATCTTCCTCAACCCAAATCTTCTCATCTCGAATTCGCAAGTAAACCATTACTCCTTGAACTCTGCACTTGCCATCCCAACCAATGTGAAACCAAAAGTAATGATCTCGAACCTCATCAAATGCCAAGCATTCCTCGACGCCATCTTTAGGCGCATTAGATGCCCACTCAGAGTATTCTGTTAAGATTTTTTTGATTAAATTGCGATAGTAATTTAGTCTTTACATCGAACTATTATCTTTTTTTAGATATTTACAACCACAGTGAAAAACTGTTGCCTTCAACTACATTTCAAATATGTTTATTTCAGAATTTCTCTGCTTTTATATTATAATTTGTTACCAAGTATTTGCAATCAATTTTTGATAGGCTAAATTAGTTAGCTTCACTTGTTTTATACACGGTTAAGGAGGATGAATCTTGCAAGAAAACACGAATAACATAAGAAATACGAAAGCCGAATCATTTCGCACAACATTAATTATTTTCGGTTGTAGCTTACTATTTTTTGCTTTTTTGACTACGATAAGCCTTATTAAGAGAAATGAACCTATTGGTTCCTGGTTTCCACATCCAATTCAATACCCCTATAGTTTTTCAATGACCCTTTTTGTTGCTCTTTCCTGTAGTGCTGCTACTATATGGACTTTGAGATATGGAAAACAAGATATTAACCTAGCACTGGTGATGCCAAGCATATTAGTAGGATGTTTATTAGATTTGTATCTAATAACACATATTGATATGGCTTTTGCCATACTTGTATTACCTTTTTGGTGGATTGTTATAATTTTTCTTATTCTTGGGATAGTTGGAGTAAGTGTATTAATTTCTAAGGTGATTTTTCCTTTATTTCATAAATATCCTAACTTTTCATTATTTCAAGCTTTCCTGCTATCGACAGTAGCTACCCTTGGGATACCTCTATATCCTTTGTTAAAAGGTGTCCCAATTTTATTTTCTTTCTTATTCCTTTACCTATCTTGTTCGGTAACAAAACATAAGCCACCTTCTCTTTTTCGGAGAACTACTTATTTAATTTTAACTATAACAATAATTTTAATGCCATACTTCTTTGCTGTAATTACTAAGCATACACCAGGATTAATTGTTCCAGCTTCGGTTCGTAATGATTGGGGACATAAGAGCTTAGGATATTTTTATGAGGATGTTGTAGATAGACTTAAGAACTGCCAAAAACTAAAAGCTCATATTGGAGTAATCCGAGCAACAGCCCTTGCCGAAGGTGAACAATCATCAACCTGGGATATTGGTGCGGGAGGTGATTTTGCTCAGTTGACTGTTGAGGTAGTAGGTGAAAAAGGTACTGCCATTGTTAAAAGTTGTTATTTTCAAGGGTGTCTTCCATCAGCTTTCAAACAACCATTTGATTCAGGAGCTTTGATATATACAAAATCAGGTGTAAAAAACTTAGCCTTGGGGGATATATGTCCTTAATCAACTACCTCATGTGAAATGAGTTCGGTTTATTTAATATGCATAAGCCCTAAAGCTAGACTTTAGACTAAGACAAATTAACAGCATTTTTTCATTAAACTTTACTCTCCTTTTAGGATTAGGGTGGAGAGGCGATCACTTATTCTGGCAAAAATTTAGAATTTAAAACTTCTGTGGATGTGTAGGGACATAATTGCGGAAATGTCTCTAATGGCAGTTCAGTTTCAGCACTTGCCTGTTCAACTGCATCTAAATAACATTTAACAAACACTTCTTCAAGATAAGGCTTGAGGCTAGGAGAATCTTTGAGAGCTTCACGAATGCGTCTGCGATGTTCAACGATACTACCTTTCCAGCTACCGCTTCTAAATTCTGGCTGAAATTGCCATTTAAGTAAGTGAGTCAGGACAATAATAAGATTACTCTTTAGACTCCGGCGCTCACTTCGTCCCATGTCCTCGATTTCTTCAATTAGATTTTCCCATTCGATATTAGGGTAGTCTCCAACCCGCAACTTTTCTACAGTAGTTTGAATCCATTTCAGGTAGTCTGTCTCGTACAAACTCTGTCGGTTAGTTTCTAGCTCTCTTGTCATAACCATTTCCTCTTAAAGTCCCGAACTAGCTGACACAAGACTTCTCCCAATGGATTGTCAGTAATATTGTAGCGATCGCTCTCACCCAATCAAATTATAAGCAGCGAGGAAAGCGCGATCGCATCCTTACTGAATGAGAATTACTGCCTCTTCCGCCTTAGTATTTAGAGCTTTTTTCAATTCTTGACCAACTTTCCCAATCAATTTGTCAAAAGCTTCCTGATTCTCTGTTAGTTGTTGTCTAAAAACCTTCTCTAACTCAGGTTTCATTTGCTCGCAAGTAGAGTCGATCTTGCTATCGCTCAGAAGCAGAGAACGAGTCCAACTTGGAACATCTACCTTTGTCTTAATTGCTTCTTGAGTTTTGCTGCGAGTGATCTCCACTCCTGCGGCAAGAACTGAGGCACCATAGATTAGCACGATGGGCCAGGTCAAATGTCCAGTTAAAATTAGAGCAATAATGCTCCCGACAGTCCCTCCACCAATCACCACATTGACAATAAACCCCACCGTTTCGGCAAGAATCGTGTCTCCAATCGATAGGTCTGGACTAACCACATCGGGGTCGATACTTTCCTCAAACCTTAAGCTACTTCTGGGTATCTGAAACTTTTGACAAATGGGGTCGGTTTCTTCAGCTAATTCGGGTTGGATCTTACTGTTAAACCAAGTGGCACATTGAGTATTGACAATTTGTCGAGCGCCAGGACTTTCAATCCACTGCTCCGCCTGCTTTTTCATAGACTCTTCCAAATCAGCCAAAGTGCGTATTTTGTTGTTTTGCCAGTTTTTTAAACTTGGTTGAATTGTGCTTTCAATCAAGCCTTCTGATAGTGGCTTACTCAACAGTTCGATTAACTCTGGAATATGTTTTTTGACCAAGTCTTTTAACTTCTTGGAATCAAATAGTGTATTGACCTCTTCTTTAAAAGCAGCAGCACGCAGATCCCATCTTCCTACCCGTGCTAGACCTAAGGCAATACAGCGTTCGGGTTCTGGATCGGGGCGAACTTGAGTGTCAGGTTCCGGGAAGATTTCCTCGCAAATCTGGCGCGTAAATTTCATCCGGGATGCACCACCAGTCATCAGCAAAAGTTGGGGTACAAAACCTTGTTTTTCAAGCCTTTCTTTCGCCTCGTTCACTGATTCCCGGAACGAATGAAGCCAACTCTTGCCACCCAATTCTGGCAAAGGTTGATTCAAGATTTCATCCATAACCCCTTTATTCACTTGAGGCACAAAGTAAATCTGTTCGTTGATCGACTCAAAGCCGCGTGCAAAGGATTGAGGATTGCTATATACCTGTTCGTTAGAAAAGTAATCTTCCTTGGCTTTGCGGCAAGCAAGTTCGCAACGCGCTTGGTGATGAGGATATGCCTCAAATACTCGTTCCAGTAACGCTTTTTCCTCATGGTTAGCGAGAGTCTGGGCAAAAATTGCTTTATCAATTAGAGAAGCTCCCAGAGCATTACTTCCGAAATCTATCGGGATTTCGTGCAAACTTTTAACCAGAGTAAAATCTGTAGTCGAAGAGCCAATATCAACAATTAGCACCGACGATTTAAGTTTGTCATAAGAAAGCTTCCCGGCTTCCTTAGCTTGCATGAAAGCCGCCCGCGACTCTGGGACAACGCTGACTAAAGGAATACCAGATTCCTTGAGTAACTTTTGGTATTCTTCTCGTTCATCAACAGACCATCCTGAAGGGCATCCGACGTAAAATTGGCTAGTTTCTCCACCTTCAATTTGTTTACTTTCTTTCAAAAGGCGGTAGTAAGTTTCTAGAAACTTGCTAATTGTTTCCCGATAAGTTGGGTCAGTATTGGGTTTTTGTTTGAAAGCGATTTTGAGCTGAGTAACGCCAGCTTGGATTAATGCTTGTTCTCCAATCAGATAACCGATATCGGGATGCCAAGCTAGTGCTGTGATTTGAACCTTTTTATTATTAACTTCAAGCATCCCTGGAGGCTCGATACTCTCCACTCTCGCCTGAGCGACAGCGGTTTCACCGTGCCCCAGATCGAATCCGATAGTTTCTAAAACTTCCATTTTTATACTTTCCGCTAATCAACCAGGTACAAATTTCCGAATAATTCCCCTATTTTTAAGGAGGGCTAGGGGGACTTCTATTGTTCGTTGAGATTTTTGATCCCCCAAACCCCCTTGGAGAGGGGCTACGAAACAAGGAAAATACTGTCTAAATGAAGACTTTACGACTACACACAGCTACGATGACAAGACATCTTACTCTCTAGCCTCAGAGTATGCTGGCTCAATCACTCGACCGCGTCGGAGCAAGCGATCGCCTTTAAACAAAGCGGGAGTGATCGTGACATACTCTTTGGCGGCAGGATCGATACTTGGCTCGAAATCAAAATACTCGCGATGCGTATCGTCCCCTTGGTAAATCTGCACCCGAATTCCCTGCTCCATTAAAATCTGTGGCAGCAGTTTGGTGAGTTGAAGCGACATCTGGGGTTTCTCCAGAATTGACGCACCCATAAGTCTCTGAAGCAGATTCAACAGTTCTGGTAGCTCTTCTATTCCACTAGCATCCAGCGGTTTTTTCACTTCCTGAGTCCGGGCGACTGCCAAATCAATGGTGTTCAGCGCATCGGTAAGGTTGTCCAGAAAGACTTGGCTATCGACGCGAACGATCGGCTGGGGCGCTTCTACAGGTTGAAGAGAAACTGAACGATTGGCGCGATCGCGTTTATCGATTTGGGACACTACTTCTAGTCCAACCAGCAGAGACACCAGCAAGATATCCATCCAAGCTCCTGGCGCATCTGAAGCCAAGGAGAATAGAGAATCTAAAATGCCTATGCAGATGAGTCCCTGTAGCACTTTCAGGATTATGGTTTTGGGAGAAACCCTTCTAACTGGGTTAGCACTCTGCTGAGGCTCTATCGCTGAAACTTTCGCCTCATTGGCAGCGGTAAGAGTCCCCAAGGACTGCCGCAAAGTGTCCAGGAATAAAGAAGCCAGACGTACCTGAGCGACGCTTAACTCGCCAACGTAACTGCTCTGAATATTATCGAGTCGCTTTTGAACCAGCTTAACGACCTGCTCCGGGCTAGTTGCCTTATCGATCTCTGTCTGAACTTCGCTGCGTTCTTTGGTAAAAAGTGTATATAGTGTTTTCATCGCAAATTAAGAATTCAGCGTTGCTAAAATATTGAACAATCGGTTATTTTACTAAAATTTTCTATAAATGCTAAAGCTAGTTTTACAAACTAACTTTTATAAAGCATTTTTTAGTTTAGAAAGCTTATCAATAGTTTTTTTAAAATGTCATTATTTTAATTTACTTAAAAAGGGACAAATTTAATCTAAAACTTTCTGTCCACCTTGATACTTTATCTATAATAACTCGGTAAGGGATATTGCTATTTTTCTTGCCGGTCAAAAGTCCTGAGAAGAGCTTCCTGTACGGTACTTAACTATAAAGATAACTTTTACGGCTGATTCCAACTTCTACCCTAAGGAACAGCGCGATCGCGCTCAGGAGACTTGGCGCAATTGAAGCATTCGCAAACCTTGACTTTTGAGCGTAAACAGAAAAGCTCCCCATTGATTTACTTAAAGAGGCTACTATCGCAATCCTATTTGAGTTGCGATAGTAGCCTCTTTAGATCCCCAAATTCTTAAATGAGCCGCGGATCTGGCATTCACGAATTATTGAGGACTGTTATTGTTAATTGGAACAGCAGGAGCGTTCAAAACCGGCAGTAGTTTAATGCCGTATTCTGCCTCAACAACGTCTTTTTTATAATCTAAACTCCAGATTTCCAAGGCACAATCATCATCTGGCTGAGTGGGTTTTATGTGGAGCTGAAGTTCTTTAGTTTCCGCGTTGTATTCGCACTGCACTTGCTGAACTGCCCCAATTTGTCTCCGGTCGAGAGCAACTGCCAATCTGAGCAAGGCACTCAACTGAGAAACGATCTGTCGGTGCTGTTTAGTCGGCAGATTTTGATAGTTCTCGTGCTTTTTCTTCGGCGCAGTCTTGCGGTGATAGCGGGCTAAATTCGCAATCACATCAATTTCGGCTTCCGTATAGCCTAAAAGTTCACCGTTGCGAATTAAGTAAAAAGAGTGTTTGTGGTGGGAAGAATGACTGACATGGTGTCCGCAATTGTGTAAAATTGCGGCTCCCCAAAGTAGTTCCCGTTCTTCTGAACCCCAGTGGTGGAGGATGCCTTGAGTTTGGTCAAATAAGCTAAGGACAAATTCTGCGACTCGCTGAGAGTATTCCAGATTAACGCCATATTTACGGGCGGTTTTGATTACATTACGTTCGCGTACAGAACTTTGGTAGCGCAGCTTGTCTTCGATTAAGCCATGAGCGAGCATCCAATCAACGATGACTCCTTCTCGGAGACTGCGTTCGCAGACTGTTAGCGATTCAACACCCAGCAGCGTCATCGCTTCTTGTAAAATAACCGCCCCAGCAACAATAATTTCTGACCGCCGTTCTGACATTCCGGGTATGGCGGCGCGTTCTAAGTAATTGAGCCTTCGCAAGCGATTAATTAAATCTCTAAGGTCATTGAGACTCAGCTGGTAGCCATTTAGCGAAAAGGGATTGGTACCCAGTTTTTCTCGCGCGTGCATTGTCACTAGCGTCTCAATCGTCCCGGACGTTCCCACTAAACGCGGCTGTTCACCCGGTTGGAGAACTGCCCGCAATTCATCAACGGCGCGTTCTATCTGTCCGCGCACATAAGCTTGTAGGTACTGAAATTCACCAATGCTGATGGGATCTGTAGTAATCAATTCTGCGGTTAGTCGGACGGCACCGACTTTAGTGCTGCTGAGCGATCGCGGTTCGTGGCTATCCCCTAAAATTAACTCGGTCGAACCGCCGCCAATGTCAATAATGATGTGGGGTTGGTTGTTTAATTCCATCCCCGACAGCACGCCTAAGTAAATTCTTCGGGCTTCTTCTTGACCGGAAATCAGGCTGACCAATAAGCCCAAGTCTGATTCTACTTGTTTTAAAAAGTCTCGCCCGTTGGGGGCTTCCCTGACCGCGCTGGTTGCCACGGCAATTATTTGTTCGGCGTTGAGACTTTTGGCAATTCCCTGGAAGCGGCGCAGAGCTGCGATCGCTCGTTCCATTGCCGCTGGTGTCAGATTGCCCGTCTTTTTATCGCGATCGCCCAGTCTCACCGTGTCTTTTTCTCTAGCAATAATCGAAAAAGCAGGCAGCTTTGGTTGAATTTGCACGACCACCATGTGCAGGGAATTTGTACCCAAGTCAATCGCAGCAAGAATCCGATCTCGATCCATGCTAGGAGTTGAAACACCCGCAGAATTATCTTTAGCGTTGGCAACTAAATTGACCATTTCGATGTATCCAGGGTTGCAGAACCAGCCGAGATTTGATGAATAAGGATATTCTATAGGGGATAAAGATGTGATTAATGATATTTCTGGATACTCATTTTTCTAGACCATGCTGACCCAGCAAGAACACAAAGAAACAGAACCTACCTGGCTGACGGTTGTCCGGCTTTTGAGATGGGATAAGCCAGCAGGACGCCTGATATTGATGATTCCGGCACTATGGGCGGTCTTTCTGGCAGCAGCAGGAAAGCCACCGTTGCCGCTGGTAGGCGTGATTGTACTGGGTACTTTAGCGACCAGTGCTGCCGGGTGCGTTGTCAATGATTTGTGGGATCGGGATATCGATCCGCAAGTAGAGAGAACGCGATCGCGTCCCCTCGCTTCTCGCGCTTTGTCGGTCAAAACCGGCATCGTCGTCGCCTTGATAGCGATGAGTTGCGCTGGGGTTCTCGCACTCTATCTCAATCCCCTCACGTTCGGGTTGTGCGTGGCGGCAGTTCCCGTGATTATTTTCTACCCTACCGCCAAGCGCGTCTTTCCAGTGCCTCAGCTAGTGCTGTCGATTGCTTGGGGTTTTGGCGTCCTGATTAGCTGGAGTGCTTTAACTGCCAAGCTAGAAGAACCCACCTGGATTTTATGGGGCGCGACGGTACTCTGGACACTCGGATTTGATACCGTTTATGCCATGTCAGATCGGGAAGATGACCGGCGGATTGGCATTAATTCCAGCGCTTTATTTTTTGGAAATTATGCGGCTGAAGCGGTTGGTGTCTTCTTTACTGGCACGGCTATTTTACTTGAATGGCTGGGAATTGTGATGGATCTAAACCTAAGCTTTTGGTTGGCTTTGAGTTTTGCAACGTTAGCTTGGATTTGGCAATATTCGCGACTCAGCCAAAAAGATATCCCGACGCCAGTATATGGGGAAACTTTTCGCCAAAATGTTTGGATTGGTTTTATTTTACTGGCTGGAATGATTGCTGGTTCTCTGTAGTTTTGAGTTTGTAGGGGCGACCACAAGGGTCGCCCTGGCAAGTTTGGGTTAATTGTGCCAAGCTTTGTAGAAATCTGGATAAGTCATATTTTGGCTACAATGCCAAATGATGCGATCGCAAGCTTCAAAGCGATAAAAACAGTTTTTGAAAACCTGTTCGTCTAGATAATCCTTTAAGGCTGTAACGACTTCCATTAATTGGCTGGTTTGGGAAATTCTCTTGAAGCTGTCAGCTAGACGCCGGAGGAAGTATTCATCTTCATTCTCATCCTGAACCGTTTGAATGAACTGGATGAGGGTTGCAACTGCCGTTTCATCGCTTGCATGAATTTCCCCTAAACTACAAGCTGCTTGCCTACGCCAATAAGTTTCCTCAGAAGTTTGAACGAGTTTAAGTAAGGTAGCGATCGCTATTTTATTACCTGGGTCAATTCGCCCTAAGCTTTCAGCCGCAGCCCAGATATTAGATTCATTCTGAGTGGTCTGGATTAAATGAATTAAGGCAGCTATCGCCTCTTCATTTCCTGCACCAATTCGTCCTAAGCAATCAATAGATTCCCAAAGCCAAGAATTAGGCTGATTTTGAATTAGATGAACCAAGGCATTAATCGCGAGATCATGACTAGGATCAATGCTCTCCAAGCTATCGGCTGCTCGCAGAGAAGGGTAATCTTTTGGAGAGGTTTGAACTAATTCAAATAGAGCATCGAGCGCGAGTTGATGGCGATCGCCAGTTCGTACTAGACTGTCAGATGCTCTCCAACGGATAGTTTCATCCTCGGTGGTTTCAAGTATCTGGGATAGAGTAGCGATCGCATCTGCATTACCTGGATCGATCTTCAATAAACTGGCAGCGGCACTACAACGGATCGCTACATCCTGAGTAGTTTCAAGTATCTGGGATAGAGCAGCAATGGCAGTTTGATTACCAATGGCAATTTTTCCCAAAGCCTCAACCACTTCCCAAGAGATGTAACGCTGATTTGGGTAAATAGTATCTGGACGAAACTGAACTTTCTGCATCAGTTGGATCAAAGCCGCGATCGCGCTTTCAGTGCCTGCGCCTATTTTCCCTAAATTCCTCGCTGCATACGCATGAATGAATTCATCATAATGGCGATTCTGTTGTTCAGGAATAAACCGATCTTCTGCGATCTGCATCAGCTGGATCAAGGCAGCGATCGCCATTTCATTACCTGCGCCAACTTCCCCTATCCCCTCAGCCGCATCTCGAAGTATCTGCACTTGGGCTGGAGTAGTCTGAGTCAGCTTCACTAGAGCCGGGATTAAGATGGGATTGCCTGGATCGATTTCGCTCAGGTTAAGAATGACCTTCAAGAGCGTCGATTCATTCTGTGTCACTTGCATCAGCAACACTAAGGCAGCGATCGCAGTTTTATTTCCCGGATCGAGTCTTCCCAATCGAACAGCCGCGTGTCGGAGAGTAAGCCGACTCTCAGTCGTATGCAATAGCTGGACAAAGGCAGCAATTACCCGTTCTCTGTCCGTCGTTTCCAGTTTTTTTCTTGCTGTTTCAGCCAGCAGATCGGGAAGTTTTTTCCAGTCTTGCTTTTCCTGGTTGAAATAGACATAGCTCCATTTGAGCAACTGTCCGACAATCGCATCCCCCAAGCTACACTCCTTGAAGTGAGCGATCGCATCTGCTGCTAGGAAATATGCGCGATATCGATAAAAATCTCCGCATCCGTCGTCAAAATCTATCAGAGCATTGATAAACTCTTCTTTTTGCTCCTTTGCCACATCCTTTTGACCAAACCAGTGCAGAATCTCTGCTTTCCACTGCGGCTCAAAGATGCGGTAAGTGCCTTCTTCTAGATTGTGAGAGTGGTGAAAGAAATAGTGCCAATCATGCATTGCCTCCTACCCACCAAAGATGTGGGACGAAAGAATTTAAGAGCTGCTACATCACTTTGCTATGAAGTTTGTTTGATATAGCCTAGTTGCAATAGTAACTTAAAATTTCACTTTGCGGGTTGGGCACTGCCTCTTACCGACAACGTTAAAGCTAATGGCGAAAAGCTAATCTGCATGAAAAAAATTATAATTGGTGTCATGGGACCAGGAGCAAACGCTACAGAAACCGACTTAGAAAATGCTTATGAACTCGGACAATTAATTGCCAAAGAGGGATGGGTTTTGCTGACTGGCGGCAGAAATGCTGGTGTGATGGAGGCGGCGAGTAAAGGGGCAAAACTTGCTAATGGTTTAACAATTGGGATTCTTCCCACTAACGATACCAGCGCGGTTTCTGATTCAGTAGATATTGCGATTTTTACGGATATGGGAAATGCGAGAAATAATATTAATGTTCTTTCTTCTGATGTTGTGATTGCTTGTGGCATGGGTGCGGGAACCGCTTCGGAAATTGCTCTGGCGTTGAAGAACCATAAAAAAGTGATTTTGTTAACGAATCATCCAGAAAGTAAAGCCTTTTTCCAAAGCTTGTCTGAAGACTCTATTTTGATTGCCAATACTCCAGCAGCGGCAATCGAAATGGTTAGAGGAGTTTTGAGCCACTATTAATTATCCCTTTGGATAGATGCAATCTAGAGAAATTAGTGGGAAGTATCGTTTAAATTGCCAGAAAGCGTTGATTTTGGCTGTCTCTTGACTTTTAAGGTACAATCCAGTGGTTAAGTTTTATATCGATCAGCGATCGAGGTTGCGATCGCGCGAGACTTTGATCCTTAAGAAGAAAAAACTTCTCCCTTAGTTTTAAGCTAGAAAGCAGTTAGTAGAGGATTGAACACAATGGCATTTGAATTACCCCCTTTACCTTACGCTCAAGACGCTTTAGAGTCGTCAGGTATGTCGGCGCGGACACTTGAGTTCCATTACGGCAAGCATCACGCTGCTTACGTGAACACTCTCAACAACCTGGTTAAGGACACGGAACTAGCCGACAAGTCCCTTGAAGAAATCATCAAGGCAACCTACAAAGCTTCAGACAAAGCTGCTATCTTCAACAACGCTGCTCAGGTGTGGAATCATACCTTCTATTGGAATGGCATCAAGCCAAATGGAGGCGGCAATCCAAGTGGCGAACTAGCGGAAAAAATTAACGCCAGTTTCGGTAGCCTCGACAAATTCAAAGAAGAGTTCAAAACTGCTGGCGGCACCCAATTCGGTAGCGGCTGGGCTTGGTTGATCAAGGATGGTGACACCCTGAAAGTAGCCAAGTCTCCGAACGCAGAAAACCCGATTGCTTACGGACAAACTCCCTTGCTAACGATGGATGTTTGGGAACACGCCTACTATCTGGATTACCAGAATAGCCGTCCAAACTTCATGCAGAACTATGTTGACCACTTGATCAACTGGGACTTTGTTGCCCAAAATTTATCGGCTGCTGCTTAAATAACTGCTGATGTTTAAGCTACGTCAAATTTAATCGTCTTGAAAACAGTCACCTTTTAAGTAGTGGCTGTTTTTTTATGATTATCTGTATTTGGTTGCCTTGCGGGAAGCGAAAGTAATTCAAAAAACTATATTTAAGCGTGATATTACGTAAGCAGCAAGTTGAGATTCCTTGCATACATAACCTTTGAACCGTTGTCCCTACCGATAACCTTATCCACAACACTGACCAACTTTGCCAGGCGGCTTCAACTAGGTTGTTATGCCGCTTGGAGCGGATTTCCTACTACCTTAAACGTTACTATAAATCAGTTTTGTCAAGTATAGCTTGACAAACAGGCGGGTGAATATGTAAAGTAATACTTGACAGAGAACAGACAAAGCCATGAAAAACCGACTGAAAGAACTTCGACAACTGCACCAGTGGTCACAATCTGACCTTGCTAGGGAATTAGGAGTCAGTCGTCAGGCTGTCAATGGTTTTGAATCTGGCAAGTTTGACCCCAGCCTAGATATGGCTTTTAAAATTGCTAGTCTGTTCAACGTTGCACTTGAAGACGTTTTCATCTACGAAGTAAAAAATTCTATGCAAACACTGGTTGAGCGATTCAAAAATTATTTTGGTTTCGAGTTTGGTTTCGAGAGGTTTACTGAAAAGGCAATCAACGCGATTAAGTTTGCACGAAATGAGGCAACACATTCGCAGAAATCACAAGTCGAGCCAGAACATCTGCTTGCTGGCTTGCTGGCTGATCCGACCACAACAAGTGCTCGTTTACTTCGAGCCAATGGCTGCCAAGCGGACATCGACACTCATGAAAATTCTTTTGAATCCCATGAGAATCCAAGATTTAGCCCACAGAGTAAGTTTGTTCTAGAGCTTGCCTTGCAAGTCGTTCGTCTTCAGGGTAATAAGTCTATTGGGACTGAACATCTCTTGTGGGGTTTAGTCCGTCTAGCAGAAACAGACAGGACTACTCTGAGTGACCTGTTTCAAAGATACGAAATTGATCTTAATGCTCTAAATAATCAACTAGCAGAAACGGTTTATAGCAATTCTCAGTTGCCTAGATGACACTGTAGGGACACGGCAATGCCGTGTCCCTACGAACATTCATCTTACACCCAGTTGAGAACCGCTATAAATTCAGGACAGAAACTGGCTGAGGCTACCTAGTTTCACACTTATTCATGGAATTGACATTCACTTTTTCAGGTGCAAGATATAAGTTTAAAGAAAGTAAAATTACCACCAGCTAATCATGGATAGTAAAGAACTAGCGCAATACATCGAAGCAACAGATAGCATCTCCAAGCCTTGGCTATTAGTGCAATTGCGGCTAAAGAAACTCCAAGAACGCCGCTCAACGATTTCCCCAGAGGAATATGCCAAAGAATTAGCAGATATTCATCAGGATTTAATGAATCTGGGTGAGTGGTGGCGAGGTAGAGAAGAGGAGGTATTTGGTTGAAAAAAGCTCATCGAATGACTATCGTCCGATAGGCATAGGCTTAGCGACCAGTCTTAGCGACCAGTGTTGGTGAAGTCTAAGGCAAAAGAAAGGCATAGCGATCGCTAACTGGAACTCGATCTCACTCTGCTTAACGCCTTTCTGTGGATAGGGTTGCGGTCGTCTAAGTCAAGATACGATGAATTTATAACACAGCCAGAATTAAGATGAGCGCATTTTAAAAATGAGTGGTAAAGCAATCAGCGCGAATCAGCAATCAATTCAGATTGAATTAACTGGTTGGAGTTGCAAGTAACCATGAATACCTGCCTGTCTGCCTCCCAGTAGAATATATGTCAAAAGCGAAAAAGACCGCGCCAACATCACATAATATTGACCTAAACCATCCGCAGTACTATTTCAACCGAGAACTCAGCTGGTTGGAATTTAACAATCGAGTTTTGCATGAAGCGATCGATCCTCGGACGCCGCTACTAGAACGCCTAAAATTCATGGGAATTTTCAGCGCCAACTTCGATGAATACTTTATGGTGCGCGTCGCTGCTCTTAAGCAACAGGTAGACGCAAAAGTAGACCTGCTGACGCCCGATGGTCGAACGCCGACCGAACAGCTAGAAGAGATTAGCTTGGCAGCGCGACCCCTGGTAACGCAACAGCATCAACACTTTGAGAAAGCATTGCGACCCTTGATGACCGCGCAAGGCATTCATCTTCTAGACTACGTGGATCTGAACCAGGAACAGCGGGCTTACCTGCAAAACTATTTTGAAGAGCAAATTTTCCCCGTTCTCACCCCCTTGGCTGTCGATCCCAGCCATCCTTTTCCTTATATGTCCAACCTCAGCCTGAATTTGGCTGTGGTAGTGAAAGACCCGGACACGGGTGAAGAACTGTTTGCCAGGGTGAAAGTCCCAAAAGTTTTACCTCGATTTTTGCCCTTACGGTTGGAGTCTAGGCTGGGAAGTCAATCGTCCGCCCTCGAAGAGGAACGATTCCGGAACGAACGACTGATTTGGATGGGTGTGCCTCTAGAACAGGTGATTGCCCATAATCTAGAGTCGCTGTTTCCGGGGATGAATATCCAGGAATATCACCCCTTCCGAATCACCCGCAATGCAGATTTGGAGGTAGAAGAAGATGAAGCCGACGATCTGATGCTGGCGATTGAGCAAGAACTGCGTAAGCGTCGAGTGGGTGGTTCGGCAGTCCGCATGGAAATTCAAGCTTCTATGCCCGAATCGGTGAAAAAGATGCTGCTGCGGGAACTGGGGCTATTGGAGCGGGATGTTTACGAGGTGGACGGGCTATTGGGTCTGGCAGATTTGATGTACTTCATGCAATTGCCACTCCCGGAACTGAAAGACCCGGCATGGACGCCAGGGATACCCCCACGCCTGCGACGGCTCAGCGAACCGGATCTGGATGAGGGAGAAGATATTTTCTCGGTCATTCGCACCGCAGATTTAATGGTTCACCATCCTTATCAATCTTTTGGGGGGACGGTACAGCGCTTCATCACCCAAGCGGCAATCGATCCAAATGTGCTGGCGATTAAAATGACCCTCTACCGAACATCGGGGGATTCGCCGATTCTGAATGCGCTGATTACAGCGGCTGAGCATGGCAAGCAGGTGGCGGTTCTAGTAGAGCTGAAAGCCCGTTTTGATGAAGAGAATAATATCAACTGGGCACGCAAGTTAGAACAAGCCGGGGTTCATGTGGTCTATGGCTTGGTAGGTTTAAAAACGCACACCAAAGTAGTTTTGGTGGTACGGCGGGAAGAAAACCAGATTCGCCGGTATGTCCACATTGGCACAGGTAACTATAATCCCAAAACCGCTCGGATTTATACAGATGTGGGGCTATTAAGCTGCCGCGAAGACTTGGGGGCGGATTTGACGGATTTGTTTAATTACTTGACGGGTTACTCGCGACAGCGGTCTTACCGCAAGCTGTTGGTGTCGCCAGTGAACTGCCGCGATCGCTTTCTGAGTTTGATCCGCCGCGAGATAGAACATTGCCATCATGGCAGAAGCGGTCGAATTGTCGCCAAAATGAATTCACTGACAGATCCCCAAATCATCGCGACGCTTTACGAAGCTAGCATCGCCGGAGTCAAAATCGATTTGATTATCCGGGGAATTTGCTGTCTGCGACCCGGTTTGGAAGGGGTGAGTGAAAATATCCAGGTAATCAGCATTGTCGGGCGCTTTCTAGAACACTCGCGGATTTTTTACTTTCAAAATGCTGGCAGTGAGGAAGTTTATATTGGCAGTGCAGATTGGATGCGCCGCAACTTAGATCGACGGGTAGAAGCGATCGCGCCAATAGAAGATCCCGAAATTTCTAAAGATTTACAAGAAATCTTAGGGATTATGCTTGCAGATAACCGTCAAGCTTGGGATTTACAACCCGATGGTCGTTACATCCAACGCCGTCTTGGTGACAAGGAAAGAGAACAAAGTGCCCAGAAAATTTTGATGGAGATGGCACAGCAATAAGGTAGTGGGGAATGAGCGTGTTGAGTTTTGAATTTTGAGTTTTGAATAAAAGAACTCTGTTTAATTCAAAACTCAACACTCATTACTTCAAACTTTTTCCCAATTATCCATAACCCCTAACATCGATTCCCCCTCCCCCCCTTGCCAACTGCTCCAGACCGTCCGACACTGGTTTTGGGAGTTGACTGGCAATCGAGAGGTTTGAAGTGAAAAAAGTTCTAAGCATCATTCTCGGAGGTGGCGCAGGCACCCGCCTTTACCCGCTGACCAAGCTGCGAGCTAAACCAGCCGTGCCTCTGGCAGGAAAGTATCGCCTGATCGATATTCCCGTCAGTAATTGCATTAACTCAGAGATTTACAAAATCTACGTCCTGACCCAATTCAACTCAGCTTCCCTCAACCGCCATATTGCCCGCGCCTACAGTTTCGCTGGGTTCACAGAAGGGTTTGTGGAGGTGCTAGCTGCCCAGCAAACGCCAGAAAACCCCAACTGGTTCCAAGGCACTGCCGATGCTGTCCGCCAGTATCTTTGGCTGTTGGATGAGTGGGACGTTGATGAGTACCTGATTTTGTCAGGAGATCATCTCTACCGCATGGACTATCGTCAGTTCGTGCAACGCCACCGCGACACTAATGCCGATATCACCCTCTCCGTTGTGCCAATGGATGAGCGACGAGCGTCTGATTTTGGCTTAATGAAAATTGATGACACCGGACGGGTGGTAGATTTCAGCGAAAAGCCTAAAGGCGATGCTCTGAGGGAAATGCAGGTCGATACGACGACGCTGGGATTAAGCCCGGAGCAAGCGAAGAAAAATCCCTACATCGCCTCAATGGGGATTTATGTCTTCAAAAAAGAGGTGCTGATGGAGCTGCTGCAAACTAACCAAGATCGAACCGATTTTGGGAAGGAGATTATTCCAGCTTCGGCGCAGGATTTTAACGTCCAAGCTTATTTATTTAATGACTACTGGGAAGATATTGGAACGATGGAGTCGTTCTACGAGGCGAACCTGGCTCTCACCAGGCAACCGCAGCCGCCTTTTAGTTTCTACGATGAGGAGGCTCCGATTTACACTCGCGCTCGTTACTTACCGCCCAGTAAGCTATTAGATTGCCAAATTACCGAGTCGATTATTGGGGAAGGCTGCATCCTGAAAGAATGCCGGATTGAGCATTCTGTTTTGGGAGTGCGATCGCGCATTGAATCGGGTTCCTTAATTGAAGACTCCCTCGTCATGGGTGCCGACTTATACCAACCCTTCGCCGAACGACAAGCTCACTGTGAAGACGGTAAAGTTCCCTTGGGCATTGGTTCAGATACCCGGATTCGCCGCGCCATCATCGACAAAAATGCTCACATTGGTTGCAATGTGCAAATCATCAACAAAGACAGAGTGGAAGAAGCTGAGCGCGAAAGCGAAGGCTTCTACATCCGTAGCGGCATTGTTGTGATCCTGAAAAATGCCGTGATTCCGGATGGAACCGTCATTTAGGGTAGAAATTAGTCCGGGGAATTACTAATTGGGAAAAAGTTTGAAGTAGAGACGCGATCTCGCGTTTGAATTTGGGTTTTGAATTAAAGAGAGTTCTTTAATTCAAAACTCAAAACTTAAAACTCGAATTACTAACTCCCAACACCGAAACATGACTCGATTAATTCTCCTAATTGGGTTGCCCGGTAGCGGCAAATCTTCTCTGGCAAAACAGCTCGTAGCAGAATGCCCTCAGCATCGGCTGATTGCCACAGACGCGATCCGGGAACAACTGTTTGGGGATGAAGCGATTCAAGGGTCGTGGCTGTTGGTGTGGAGCGAGGTACAGCGCCAATTAAGCCAAGCATTTAAGGAGAAAAGACAAGCAATTTTTGACGCGACGAATGCAGCTCGTAAACATCGACGGGAAGCGATCGCGACTTCTCGCGATCGCGGTTTTACCCACATTACCGGCTTGTGGCTGGATACGCCAGTGCAAGAATGTCTAGAAAGAAATCGATTAAGACTCCGCCAAGTTCCAGAAGAAGTTATTTTACAGATGCACCGCCAACTGGTAGACGCTCCGCCCACCCTTGCTGATGGACTCGATCGTTTAATCCGTTATTCAGCAGCAAGTACGGAAATCGCGATCGCACCAGTGCGGACAAACCGAACTTATATCCATTGACTGATTTGATACCCTATCTCTGAGAAGGTAAAAAATAAAACTTAAACTAAATTTTTAGACGAGAGGAGGCAGGTTGATGGCTGCGACCGATTTTAAAGACTATTACGCCATCCTGGGAGTCACTAAAACCGCTAGTGCCGATGAAATCAAAAAAGTCTACCGGCGATTGGCACGAAAGTACCACCCCGACATGAACCCGGGCAATAAAGAAGCTGAAGCTCGCTTCAAGGAAGTCAGCGAAGCCTACGAAGTGCTATCCGACCCAGAAAAACGTAAAAAGTACGATCAGTTCGGACAGTACTGGAAACAAGTCGGTGAAGGATCGTCGCCCTATCCAGGTGGAGTGAACGTCGATTTTGGCGGCTTTGACTTTAGTCAATACGGCAGTTTTGATGAATTTGTCAACGAGCTTCTGGGCGGCTTAGGGGGTGCCAGTGCCCGCTCTGGCAGTCGTGGGGGACGCCGCACGGCTTATCGTCCTTCCACAGGTTCCGCAGGGTATACAGACTTTGGCGGGTATTCTGGCTTCGATCCGCAAGCGGCAGGAGCCGCCGCCGATCGAGAAGCGGTCATCAAACTCAGCCTATCCGAGGCTTTCCAGGGCGTCCAGAAGCGTTTAGATTTAGGCAATGAAGCCATTGACGTTCGGATTCCCCCTGGCGCTAAACAAGGCAGTCGCATTCGCGTCAAAGGCAAAGGCTCCGTCAGCCCCTACACTCAGCAACGGGGTGACTTGTACTTAAGCGTGGAGCTGCTTCCCCACTCGTTCTTCCAATTTGATGGCGATAATCTGGTCTGCGAAGTGCCGGTAACGCCAGATGAAGCCGTGTTGGGGGCACCCGTGGAAGTGCCGACGCCGGATGGTTCTGTCACCGTCAACGTTCCCCCTGGCGTCCGTTCGGGACAATCTCTGCGGTTGCGCGGCAAAGGTTGGCCCAACCCGAAAGGCGGACGTTCTGACCAACTGGTGAAGATTTTGATTGTGACGCCGAAAGAGCTGAGTCCTACCGAACGAGAATATTACGAGAAAATCCGGGACAGCCGTACCTTCAATCCTCGCAGTAATTTACCGCAGGTACGGCTGTAGAGGTTTGAGCGTCTCCTCCAAACCCCACCCCCCTTGCTCTCCCACACTTGCTTTCTCGCAAAGGGGCAGGGGGGTTTCTTTTAAGGGGAAGGTCTGGTCGTTTCTGCCGATTCAGGGGAGGGAGTGGTCGTCTCAGACGGTGACGGGGAGGGAGCAGGAGGGTTTTCCACGCCGATATCCAGTTGATAATCAACGGGCTGGGAAGCTTCGGAAACAACGATGAATTCGTAGTAGCCTGATTGAGGCAGCGTTCCCGACCAAGTTTTTTCGGTGGAGTCTTCCAGGATTGCCGGAAACGTTGTGGTTGGGGGATAAACGGAAAGCCGCAATTTTGAACTACCGACAAAGTTAAGTGCCAATAATTGATCTTTTGCAAAGTTGCCGATGTAGGCTTTTCCTTCTCCTGGCTGGAGGGTGCCGCTGACTCGTTTGCCCACCGCCCCCGGAGCAAAGCGAATCGTTTCCAGCGCCTCTTTAGATTGCACTGCCTTGACTTTCTCCGCCGCGATCGCGTGCCAGATTTGACCGACCGGCTGATTTAGAAAATCTTTGCCCCGCTGTTCTGGAAATACTTGGAAAAATGCTACATCTGCCAGATCGTAGAGGGCGCGACTGCTCAGGCGTTGCTGGTTGACTTGCCCTTTCCAGCGATCGCGATCCGCCGCACCATAGCTTCCCAAACGCTGTCTCTCTGCGCCCGGTAATTTTGTCTGATCTAGCTTGTCGAGCAATTCAGTCGCGATCTTGTCCCATTGCTCTCGCAATTGCTCATTTTCTGACCCATTGCCTAGCGTGCGCCCTCGTTGATTGGGATTCTGAGTCCAGAAAACTTCATTCACCCAGTTGACATAGAAATTGTAGTTAACACCGAGACTCTGACGGCGATCGCGCAGCTGTTGCTTGCGTGCCTGTTCCTCAGGCGAGAACTGCGGCGAAGGATTCTCTTGATCGACTGGCGGCGAAGAACTGGGGGACGGTGTGGTGTCGGAGGTTTCTTCCCCCGGCTTCGACAGGGATTCTATCCAAAGATTGCCAGCCCACCAGCCGATTCCAGTCGCACCTGTAATCAGCAGCGACACGAGTAAAGTTTTTCCGACTAAGCCAAGAAAGGGGGATTGAGGCTTGGGGGTTGCCGTTTGCGGGTTGGAAATTTGCGGGTTGGAAATTTGCGGGTTGGACGTTTGCGGGTTAGAAATTGGCTGCGGTAATGGATTGGCAGCCGGGATGGGCTGGGGAGAATTGGGGATTGCCTGTGGGGGGTTGGCGATTGGCTGCGGAGGCGGGGGAACTTGGGCACGAGCCACTACCATTGTCGGTGCCATTGGGGGCTTGGTGGGCGGCTGAAGGGAAGGAAGATTGGGCGCTGGGGTAGGCGGGTGGGCAGAGGAGAGGCTCTCTAAAACAGCGCTGGCAGATTGATAGCGATCGCCCGGTCGTCGTGAAAGCATTTTATCCAACACTGCCCCCAGCAGGGGACTCAGGTTGACTTCCCGCCGCCAATTCCACGAAAGCGTTTCGTCGTCGATTAGCTCTTGCGGCTGTTTACCTGTGAGCAGCACCAACATTGTTGCCGCCAAAGCATATAAATCGCTATGAGGAAACACAATTCCTCGTTGCATCTGCTCATCGGGAGCATATCCGGGCTTCCCTAGCCGAGTATGGATGGTTGCTGTTTCCATCCCTGGTGTTTCGCTAAACTCCGACTCCACTGTGGCGGCGACTTCCTTGACGCCGCCAAAGTCAATCAAGATGGGCAATTGGTCAGAAGCTCGCAAAATCATGTTATCTGGGGAAATATCGCGGTGAATGACCCCCAGTGAATGGATATATTCTAGAACAGGTAAGATTTGCAGCAGGATCTGCCGTACCTCTGGTTCGCTAAATCGCGATCGCTGCGATTTCCGCATATCGAGCAAAGCGCGATAGGTGTGACCTTCCACATAGTCTTGTACTAAAAACAGGCGTCCGTTGCCTTGCTGGTTCACCCGAAATAACTCTCGAAAGTTGGGAATTTGTGGGTGTTTCAGCTTGTAAAGAACCCCGGCTTCTCGCTCAAACAGTTCGGAAGCTTTCTGCAAAGCGTAAGTACCTTGCACCTTGGGGGCAAATTCCTTTAAAACGCAGGGTTCGTTGAAGCGGTTGAGGTCTTCAGCCAGATAGGTGCGTCCAAAGCCACCATGCCCCAATTCGCGGACAATTCGATAGCGATCGCCCAGCGTCATCCCCGGCAAAATACTATTACTGACCACGGAAGGCAGCGGTTCGCCACAATGCTGGCAAAAGCGACCATCGATGGGATTCTCGTGTCCTTTGGTGCAATAGAGGGGCATGATTAACCTGGGGCAATTCTGTGGAAGATCCAGTAACGGTATAACAAATTGACCGAGATTCTACCAAGTAATGCGATTGATGAAAGCGATTGAAAGCGATCGCCTTCCCTACGTTAGCCTGATCTTAATAACAAAACTGAGAGGGAGGACAATGCTAGAAGAACAACGTCAACGGGTACTCACCGCTTTTCAATCGTTCCTCAATACTCCCCTCCAGTGGCGGCTGCAACAGTATCGCAGCACCTCCCCAGAAACCGCCACGATGCAATTATTTCACGAAGTTGCTGCGACTGTCCCCGCCTACCAAGCTTTTGTGAAGGAACAAGGTATCGATCCAGATTCGATACAAACTTTTGAAGATTTCCAAAAACTTCCCTTCATTACCAAAGAAAATTACCTGTTGCGTCACTCGCTTGCAGACTTGTGCCGCAATGGACAATTAGAAGCGTGCGATACGATTGCTGTTTCCTCCGGTTCAACCGGAAAGCCGACATTTTGGCCTCGTTTCCTCACGGATGAACTGCAAATCGCCATTCGCTTTGAACAGATATTTCATGATAGTTTTCAGGCTGATACCCGCCGCACCTTGGCTGTCATCTGCTTTAGCTTGGGGACTTGGGTTGGGGGAATCTACACAGCAAACTGCTGTCGGTATCTCGCTAGTAAAGGATACCCGATTACGGTGATTACTCCTGGCAATAATAAAGAAGAGATATTTCGAGTCGTGCAAGAACTGGGTTCTGCATTTGAGCAAGTGGTGCTGCTGGGATATCCGCCATTTCTAAAGGATGTCATTGATAGCGGCATCGCGCGGGGTGTGGAGTGGCAGCAATATCACATCAAAATGGTGTTTGCGGGAGAAGTCTTCAGCGAAGAATGGCGCAATCTTGTCGGAGAAAGAGTCGGTTCTCAAAATCCTTGTTATGATTCTGCTTCGCTTTATGGGACAGCCGATGCAGGCGTTTTGGGCAACGAAACCCCGCTGAGTATCCGCATCCGTCGGTTTCTGGCAGAACATCCAGATGCTGCTAAGGCATTATTTGGGGAATCTCGCTTGCCAACACTGGTACAGTATGACCCACTAAGTCGCTTTTTCGAGGTTCACGAGGGCACATTGCTGTTTTCCGGCGATAACGGAATTCCGCTGATCCGCTATCATATCTCCGATACGGGAGGCTTAATCCCTTACGATGAAATGCTCCAATTTTTAGCAGAATGGGACTTCGATCCAGTCGCGGCGTTGCAAGGTGAAAGTGCCATTCCTCATCCCGAAACCTCCGGCTTAGGGCTACCCGAACTCAATCCGGCGGCGCGGGCTACACAAAGAGGAATTCCTCCCTTACCGTTTGTTTATGTGTTTGGACGGTCTAATTTCACGGTTTCCTATTTCGGCGCAAATATTTACCCGGAAAATGTGACGGTGGGGTTAGAACAACCCACGATTCGAGAGTGGGTGACGGGTAAGTTTGTGATGCAGGTTCAGGAAGATGCAGATAAAAACCGCTTCCTGTCCGTGGTTGTGGAGTTAGCGCCCCAAGTGGAAGCCAGTAAGGACAAGCAGCAAGCGATCGCATCTTCGATTCTTTCCCAGCTACGACGCCTCAACAGCGAGTTTGCCAACTATGTCCCCCCAACCTACCAAATACCGCAAGTTACCTTAACTCCCAGCGGCGATCCAGAATATTTTCCGATTGGCGTGAAGCATCGCTACACCCGCAAATAATTCTATAATTGCGTGCCTAATTCGTGCATTGCCTGGATAATCGGTTTCAAACTTTCCCCTAAAGGGGTCAAAGAATATTCCACTTTTGGGGGAATCTGCGGATAAACTTGGCGATGGATTATTCCGTCTTCCTCCATCTCTCTGAGTTGCTGCGTGAGCATCTTTTGGGTGATTCCTTCCAGCCCTCTTTGCAGTTCCCCAAATCGTTTAACGCCTGACCATAGTTCTGCCACAATCAAAAGCTTCCAGCGTCCGCTAATTGCTTTTAAAGTAGTTTCGGCTGGACAAGTCTTCCTTTCGAGATTCTCGCTTTTAGCTTCCATAGTATCTTTTTGGGTACTATCTTACTTTAAAGTGCATACTTTACACTTTATGGTTACATTTTTTAAACTATAAATATACAAAAATAAGGCACCAAAGAAAGCCAAGGATAACAAAAATGAGTCAACCCGTTATTGTCGATACAAAACCTATCATTCTTGCGCTTGAACCGGGTACTTACTTTTGGTGCAGTTGCGGTCAATCTCAAAATCAACCTTATTGCGATGGTTCCCATCAAGGCACAGAATTTCTCCCTGTAAAGTTCGTACTCGAAGACAAAAAACAGGTAGCATTATGCCAGTGTAAATACACCAGTAAGTCACCGTTTTGTGACGGTTCGCACAGTAAACTTTAGTATTTTTCACTACAAAAGCGCAGGCTATCCAAATAAAGTTTACTTGCACAAACTGGCAATATATTCCATCTTCTTAACCTGCATAAGCAGACGAGATAAACCGCCTCTCTACAACCAGGATAACTCCAGGCTTTAGCCGCTGGAAATTTAAGTTAAATAGGAGCTAAAAATGATTGCAATTCGGAAAGCAGAAGAACGCGGACACGCCGACCACGGTTGGCTCAATTCCTACCATTCATTCTCCTTCGCGAACTATTACGATCCCCAGCACATGGGATTTAAAACTCTGCGCGTAATTAACGAAGATAGAGTGCAAGCGAACCAAGGATTCGGGACACATTCTCATCGAGATATGGAAATTATTTCCTACGTGCTAGAAGGGGCTTTGGAGCATAAGGATAGCATGGGAACCAGTTCTATCATCCTTCCGGGTGAAGTTCAAGTCATGAGCGCTGGTACAGGAGTTACTCACAGCGAATACAACCATTCTAAAACTGACTTAGTGCATTTTCTGCAAATTTGGATTACGCCAAATCAAAAAGGATTAGAACCTCGATATGAACAGAAAATGTATTCGGCTGAAGAAAAGCACGGAAATCTCCGTTTAATTGCTTCTCAAGATGGTCGAGATGGTTCTGTTACTATCCATCAAGATGCTAATCTCTATGCAAGTTTGCTTGATGCTGGACAGAAGGTTGATTATCAAATCAAACCTAACCGCCATGCTTGGCTACAAGTTATCAAAGGCAATATCAGTTTGAATGGTAAGCCAATGGCTGCTGGAGATGGCGCTGCAATCAGTAATGAAAACCAGATTGCTATAGAAGCCAAAGATAACACAGAATTCCTGTTGTTTGATTTGGCATAATAGCCGAAGGTTATATACCTTTTAGGCAAAGATGATGATTTGGTCATAGGTCTTAGCTAGGCAGTTCTTTAACTTAGAGAAATCAAGCGATCGCTTGATTTCTCTAAGTTATTCTTTCGTTCAAAAAAGTTGTTTCTTTACAAGAGAAAAATGGTATAATAACGGGCAAAAGCATAACTATCAATGCAGATTACTCAATGTCTCCATGCAGCCATTCTCGTTTCTGACTTGGAACGAGCCGAGCAATTTTACGGGAACGTGTTGGGATTATCGAAGGTGGATAGAGTGCTGAAATTTCCCGGTGCGTGGTATCAAGTCGGCGAGTTTCAAATTCATCTGATTGTTGCCGACTCTATACCATCAGATTTAGTCAATTCTGAGAAATTAGGTCGAAATCGGCATTTAGCCTTCTTGGTCTCTAACTTAGACGCTGCTAAGGAGCAGCTTGTGGCTCACAACTACCCCATACAAATGAGCGCTTCTGGTCGCGCTGCACTATTTACTCAAGATCCAGATGGCAACATCATTGAGCTAGGTGAGTGAGCTGTCAACAATGAATTCTAAAATGAATTCTAATCAGGGCACTTTGGGAGCATCCCGCGAATTGCAAATACCTGCCCGCACACTAGAAGCGTGGGGCTACAGAAACGAAGCCTGCCGACGCAAGCTAAAATTAAACTCTTCAGGCTACCTCCGGCAGCTTAGCCCATTAATTCTGCAATGAAAATCATTGCATATTCCTACACTGACCCGTTACTTGAAGTTGCGCCCGATCCCTTAATTTGGGGTTGGGAAATAGATAGTATTTATCAAGATTTGGGGGAACGTCAACAATTACGTCAGCTTTTAGAAGATTGTAAAGAAGAACCCGCTAATTATTTATTAATCCGACGACTGGCAGAACTGGGAGACTCGGTGGAAGAAGTATGCGATCGCATCCTGGATCTCGAATCCCTCGGCATTCAAATGATTACTACTGAGTCAGTCGCGTATCATCAGACACCCTTGCAACTCCTGCAAGAAATTCAGAGTCGGCAGCGCAGCGATCGCATCCGTCAAGGACACGCTCAGCGGCGGCTCAAAGCGTCACCAGCACCTGGAAAAGCCCCTTACGGCTACCGACGAGGTAAAGACCGCTATATCCTAGACCGCAGCGCCGCGCCGGTCGTCAAAGATTTTTTTGAACAATTTCTGCTGTATGGTTCTTTACGCGGTGCGGTGCGCTATTTAGAAAAAAAATATGGCAAGAAAATTTCCGCGTCTACTGGACAACGCTGGCTAACGAACCCAGTCTATCGCGGTGACACTGCATATAAAAATGGTGAGATTCTCTCTGACACTCATGCTGCCATCGTAACTAGGGAAGAAGCCGCGCAAATTGACCGCTTGCTGCGCCGTAACCGCCGTTTGCCTCCTCGCACTGCTAGTGCAAATCGTTCTCTAGCGGGATTAGTGGTTTGTGGGGAGTGCCAGTCGCCAATGACGATTACCCGCGTCACCGCTTCCCGCAAACAGGGAGAATATCTTTATCTGCGCCCAACCAAGTGCTTTAAACAGCCCAAATGTAAGGCTATTTCTTATCAGGAAGTATTAGAGCAAACGATTGAGAGAATCTGCCAAGATTTACCCCGTGCAGTAGCGGCGATGAATGCTCCTAATATGGATGGAATTAAGGGCACGATTACCCATGAAATCGCCGCTAAGCAAGATATCTTAGCTCAGTTACCGACGCTTATAGAGAATGGCATTCTAGATTCAGAAACTGCCCAGTTACGCGCCTACAAGCTACGCACAGAAATTGCTCAATTGCAATCGCGGATAGCGAGTCTGCCACCAGTAGATTTACAAGCGATCGCGCAGGCTGTATCTATCTCCCAATTTTGGTTAGATTTGTCAGAATCGGAGCGACGATTCTACTTTCGAGAATTTATTCGTCAGATCGAGATTAACCGCCAGGATTCATCTTGGGAGATCGAGCTAGTTTTTATCTTTTAGCGATTAACGATAAAGTGTTGCGATCGCAATCTTATTTGAGCTGTAAGCCAACACTTCAGATACCCGGCTTCTCCGAGAAGTCCGGTATCTCGCCTTCACGAATCCTTGAGGAGTGCGATCGCGTACAGCCCTTTGGGCATGAAAACAGCGAGGCTTTAGCCTAGCGCCGACCTGTCGGTTCGCTCTTCACAAAGCCGCAACACGTACGCTAGCAACACTTACGCGAACAGAGTCAAGTCGGCGTTAGACTTTGCATAGCGATCCTAAATATGCCGATAGATGACTCAAAAAACTTTCCGTATGTCTTTCACTACTGGTATAAATTTTATAATTCGGAACGAAACGAGCGTCTAACCGCTGTAAAACTGAGTCTAAACGCTGCGAGTGTGTCCAACTCTGAGATTGTCCTACAGAGTTAGAGCAGGCATAGCGAGAGTTTTCCTCGGTCACTTTAAGATAGAAAATCCGGCTTTATTCTATAGAGTTCTGCAAACTTTATTAAGACATGGAAACTTACTTTGTGATTTTAGTCAGATGATTGAGTTAGATAAATCGCAAGTAATGAAGTTGGATTGCCGCTAAATACCACGGGCTTTGTTAAATATGGATCGTCAAACTTTTGCGTGGGGTCGTTCAAAAAAGAAGATAGGAGGATCTGACAAATGGACGGAAAGGCTGTGGATCTTAGGGTTATTCCTAGCGGCTATCCTGCTATTTGGAATCAATCTGGGCGTACTGCCTTTACGGGATTGGGATGAAGGAACAGTTGCTCAGGTTGCTCGTGAGATTTGGCAGGCAAAGTTTGATTCTTTGAGATGGCTGTATCCGACGTTGGGAGGTACAGAGTATCTAAATAAACCGCCTTTAATGCATCTGCTGATTGCCGGTGCCTATGCAATTGGGGGTGTAAATGAGTGGACAACGCGCCTACCTGGGGCGCTGTTGAGTGCCGCTTGTGTGCCGCTTTTGTATGGCATTGGGCGGGAACTATTCCGGCGACGCCTTCCAGCTCTTTTCTCGGCTTTGATTTACTTGACGTTATTGCCCGTTGTGCGTCATGGGCGTCTGGCGATGCTGGATGGGGCAGTGTTGTGCTTTTTCCTGTTCATGATGTGGTGCGTGTTGCGATCGCGTCGAAACTTGCGCTACGCTCTCGGTGCCGGTGTGGGGTTTGGGTTGATTTGCCTGACCAAAGGCATGATGGGATTATTGCTTTTAAATATCGCTCTGGTGTTTTTAGCCTGGGATACTCCCAGACTTTTGACTTCCCTCTATTTCTGGATTGGTTTGCTCTTGGGCAGTGTGCCGGTTGCTGCTTGGTATGGTGCCCAATTTCTCCACTACGGGCAAACCTTCGTGGATACCGGCATTTTTAGTCAATCCTTGCAGCGGATTTGGGCACCTGTTGAGAATCACGCGGGTCCCCCCTGGTACTATCTGTTGGAAATTTTAAAGTACGGCTGGCCCTGGTTATTCTTGTTACCCCAAGGATTGCGCCTTGCTTGGGAAAATCGCAATATGAGCTGGGCAAAACTGGTACTGGTGTGGATGGGTGTTTATCTAGTAGCCATTTCGGTAATGGGAACCAAACTTCCCTGGTATGTGCTGCCGATTTACCCAGCAGTGGCTTTAGTAGGAGGTGCCCAGCTAGCTGAAGTTTGGAATGCTCCGACTCAGAAATCCTATCCCCGCTCTTGGGTACCGCTTTTGACAGTCATGGGTTTAGTGGCGCTAAGCGGTAGTTTTTATTTTGCTGCATTTGGTCCCCAACCGAACTGGAATTTGCAATTGGTGTTTGCATCGGCTGCTTTGACTTTATTGATAACGGCAGTTTTGATTTATCAAAAAGACCTGCAATTTATTCCACTGCTCTTTTGGGGTACGTATGTAACGCTGCTGATATTCATGACATCGCCACACTGGATTTGGGAACTCGCAGAAGCTTATCCGGTTAAACCCGTTGCCGCAATGATTAAGCGCAAAACTCCCATCAATAAGCCAATCTACACATCCTACGATCATGGTCGTCCTTCTCTGAATTTTTATAGCGATCGCCAAGTCATCCCCGCAACGGATGCCGAACTCCAGCAACGTTGGAAAGGTGATGCTCAACCTTATTTTTTACTTGACCAACCCACCTTCAAGCAGCTGAATTTAAAGCCGGTGAAATCGCTTAATCAGGCTGAGGGTTGGTTGCTAATTACTAAACCGGCAGCCGTCAAACCAGTGAAGAGTCAGAAGCCACAGATTAAGAAGTAGAAAGTAGGCATTAGCAAGTAAATTGTCAATAGCCCAACTTTTTGCAAATATGGCAATTCTCTCTGGGATGCAGTTGGGTTTAAACCCACCCCTGTTCCTCCTGTAAACCCAGAGGGGTTCCCTATTTCCTTCTCTCTGTAAAGGTCGAGGGGTTAGGGGTGAGGTTCCTGTATATACTGCACTAAGAGTGAGAACCGCTATCTCTCTAGCGATCGCTATCGATAACAATTAAGCATTCAGACATCAAAGTTGCACATTGCCCAAATCATAAAACGGGCAAAATTCCGGATGCTCTGTTTATCCCGGCTAAAAACTCAAAATTTTCCCTAATTGTTCGGCTTTTAAAGCTGCTAGCCAATCGGTCGCAGTTACAATGAAAATCATGAATAAAAATTAAGCTTTTTCTCATTTTTCCTGTTAACCCCATCAATGAGCGCCACTCCATTGTCAGATGTGCTGTTGTCGGAATCATCCGCACCAACTTCTCCTGCTTCCCGTCTTACTAAAATTCTCAATCGACTCGAACCCTCACCCGAAAGCGTCGTCCTGCTGTTGGCTGTATTAATTGGTACCGGCACTGGGATGGGCGTTGTCACGTTTCACTATTTAATCGAACTCATCCACAGCTTGATGCTGGAAGGGGTGATGGGGATAATTGGAGGCTGGGGTGCCTGGACTTTAGCTTGTATTCCCATTTTGGGAGGATTAATCGTTGGTTTAATGCGTCTTGCTTGGCCCGATTTTGGGCCGAGTATTTCTTCGCTGATTGCCGCTGCCCAAGGCGTCCGAGAATTGCTACCCCTGCGGCCCGTCACCAAGATGGTTGCGGCGGCTGTTTCCCTTGGCAGTGGAGCCTCTTTAGGGCCAGAAGGACCGAGCGTGGAAATTGGCGGCAATTTTGGAATGCTGCTCGGTCAAGTGCTGCAAGTCTCTAGAGAAAGGCAGCAGTTACTCCTGGGTGCTGGAGCAGCGGCGGGTCTGGCGGCGGGTTTTAATGCCCCGATAGCCGGTGTTTTCTTCGCTTTAGAGGTAGTCTTGGGAACCACCTTTGCGACTTCAGCCGTGAGTGTCGTGTTGCTGGCAGCAGTTGTGGCGTCTTTGATTGCTCAGATTGGTTTGGGTGCCCAACCAGCTTTTACACTGCCTGTCTATGAAGTCCGCAGTCCTCTAGAATTACCGCTTTATCTGGGATTGGGGGTATTAGCGAGTTTGGTGTCGCTGACCTATACCCAGTCGATTCAACTGGCTCGTCGTTTCTTTCGCGGACAGATTGCCGGTTTTGAGTGGCTGGGAAAGGTACCGCGATCGCTTTGCCCGGTAATTGGCGGTGCCTGTTTGGGCTTGGTTGCTTTGCAGTGGCCCCAAATTCTGGGCATCGGTTACGAAACGATTGCTGCCATGCTTCAGGATGTGGATTTTCCGTTGGGGTTACTCCTCGCCTTGCTAGCGGTCAAGCTGATCGTGACGGCGATTAGTCTGGGTAGCGGTTTGGTGGGGGGTATCTTTGCCCCTGCTATGTTCCTCGGTGCTTCCTTGGGGGCAGCATATGGAAAAATTCTGGCAGCGATGCTCCCAGCCGCACCGATTCAGATTGCCGCAGCCCCAGCTTATGCGATGGTGGGAATGGCAGCCGTTCTGGCTGGCAGCGCCAGGGCACCCCTGACGGCGATCCTGTTAATGTTTGAGCTAACGCGCGACTACCGGATTGTTTTGCCACTGATGGCAGCAGTCGGGTTGAGTATCTGGCTGGTAGAGCGCTTCAATCCAGCGCCAACGAAAGGTCAAAATCTCCAACAGCTGGAACTCAATGTGGAGAAAGACCAGCAGATAGAAATTTTGCAACAGATGTTAGTTGCAGAAGCAATGCAAGTACCAGGTTTGATGCTAAGTGGTTCTTTATCAGTATTAGAGGCAGGTTTAGCTTTAACAAATGGTCGCTGCCGCAGCGCTTTAGTTATTGATGATGCCGAGCAGTTAATTGGCATCGTCACTTTACAGGATATTAATCGAGCGATGTCTACAGCTCGGACGCCAGTTACCGCTCCTACTGAAACCGTAGAAACAAACAACGTTCTTTGCAATGTCTCGAATAATTTAACCAGTCATCTGGCTCATCAGCCAGTTGCTGACATCTGTACAACTGAAATTCTGTATGCAAACCCTGATGAATCGGTAGCGGAAGCGATAGACCGGATGGCAGCACGCGGTCTCCACCAGTTACCCGTCGTTGACCGCGATCGCCCCCAACAAGTGTTAGGTGTGCTGGAGCAAGAGGGAATCGCTTTAGCTTATAGTGTCGCTGCCACGCGCAAGACACTGCGCCGCTATCTTCCCCTCAATCCGGTGCCGAAGGAGTTAAATTTACCACCCCTCAAGCAAACAGTTTAAAAACTTAGAGCATTGGGATGAGTCATTGGTTTGTGACCAATAACTCATCCCGAATAACTGCTAACTGAAACTTTAGTTTAGGATGCTTCTTCCAGTTCTTCGTCTTCAGCGCCTTCTTCTCTATCCAGTTGTCGCAGATGAATGTGCTTCCGTCCCAGAGAGATTTCAAACTCATCCCCTGCCCTTAGACCCATTTGTTTGGTGTAGGCAGAACCAATCAATAAGTTGCCGTTCGATTGCACGCTGATTTTATAGCTGGCACTTCGACCGCCACGCCCGTTCCCATTTTGTTTGCCGTCTAACTCAATTCCTTCAGCATCAATGAGAGCATTCAGGAACTTCATCATATTCACCCGCTCTACACCGCTTTTGGTAACAGTGTAGTAACCGCAGGCTCTAGCCTTTTCTTCTTTGCTGAGGTTTTCTAGCTCTTTAACTTTCTTGACTAGCGCTTCCCCAGTTAGGGGATCGATCTTTTTCTTTTTATTCATCAACTTGGAGCGAAAAGTAAGGAATACAGAGTGTGTACAGTGTTTTGGACTGACTGTTTCTAAGCTATTTTTAGCTTAGCTTTATATCAGCTCATAAAACTATATCACACGGATTGAGGAAAGCTAGTTAAATAAGACCGTTAATTTATTAAGCAGCAACCTTTTTGATCCAAGTTCTTGCTGAAGCATAAATATTTGTACCTTGCGAATAACCGAAGCATCTTGATGATCGGAGTTCCTCACAGCATCAACCTGAGAAAAAATGAAGGGGTACGCTGTAGGGTAGTCGTTAGTCTATCATTAGCGATCGCTTCTCAGTTATTTTTTTCTTCCATTGACTATCAACCCATGACCGCTGATTAATTATCCATTACCCTAAGGAATATTTTCCAGGATGAAGCTGACAACCCGTGGACACTACAGTGTTAAAGCGCTGCTGGATTTGAGTTTACAACCTGGGTATGGACCGACTTCAGTAAAAGCGATCGCAACTCGGCAAGACTTACCTGCACCCTATCTGGAAAAATTGTTGATAGAGTTGCGTCGATCCGGGTTAGTTCAATCAGTTCGAGGTGCCCACGGGGGATATCAACTGTCCCGCGCCCCGGCACAAATTTCCCTGGGACAAATATTAGAAGCAGTCGGTGAAACGATTGAACCCCTACCTCGTCATACCCCAGACGCAGAGCTTGCTGAGGATTGGGTAACGTTTACACTTTGGCACCGATTGCATCAAAAACTTAAAGAAGCGCTGTACAGTATTACACTGGCAGACCTTTACTATGACGCTCGCAGCTGGCAAGCAGCCCAAGGCGAAGAAACCAGTTTTGTTGTATAGAAACTGTCAGCGAATCTCTAGCAGCTTTGGTGTTGTGAATTTCCAAGATTTATTTGCCGCGGTTCCGATCCCTCACCCCTCAGTCTTATCATTAGCGATCGCTTCTCTTTTGGATTACATCATCGGTGATCCGTGGGGTTGGCCTCACCCAGTCCGAGTCATGGGCGGACTAATTTCTCGCTACAGCCAGATGACTTTCGGATTATTTAGTCATCCTCTTATGCTCCGATGGGCTGGAGTATTTTTGGGAATTGGACTGATAACTGGTAGCTACTGGATGGGGTGGCTAATCGTTCAAGCAGCGAACTGGGTGCATCCTTTTTTAGGAATTGTCATAGAAAGTATTTTACTCGCCAGTTGTTTCGCCGGTCGAAGTTTAAGAGCTGCCGCTGAAGATGTCTTGCAACCCCTCAATGAGAACGATCTTGTCAGAGCGCGTTCTAAGTTAAGCCAATATGTAGGGCGTGATACTGAAAATCTTCAAAAAACAGAAATTCTTCGGGCTGTTTTGGAAACTGTCACAGAAAATGCTACCGATGGAGTGATGGCACCCCTTTTTTATGCGATTATCGGGACATTTTTACCTATACTCGGAACGGTTCCTCTCGCCCTTGCCTACAAAGCCGCCAGTACCTTAGATTCAATGGTCGGTTATCGAGAAGCACCCTACACCGATTTGGGTTGGTTTAGTGCCAAATTAGAAGATATCTTGACTTGGTTGCCCTGCCGATTCACGGTGATTACTCTGGCTTTACTATCTAGAAAACCTGGGTATGTTTGGAGGATTTGTCAACGCGATGCGACGAAAGATCCTAGTCCCAACTCTGGCTGGAGTGAGTGCGCCTATGCGGCAATTTTGGGCGTTCAGGTGGGGGGAACAAATTGGTATCGTGGCGTTGCCAAACACAAAGCCTTACTGGGAGATGACCTCCAGCCGATTAATGCAGAATGCATTCAACGAGCCTTGCAGTTAACGCGATATAATTTTTTGATTTGGTTGGGGATAGCGATCGCCATCTTGCTGTTGTTGGAGTTTAGAAGCGGGCGATCGCTCGGAATCAACTGGATGACTTTTTAATCGCCCTATCAGGTGAACTCAACAGGCGATGGCTATTGGCTAGGTGCAAGCATATCTTTGAATATAGAGCAACCAGTTGAAGGGTAATCAATCACTGATTCATCTGGGAAAGCGATCGCACTTTTGGCGCAGTGGGTCAAGTGAAATGCCAATGCGGGGATGCGACCCAAAAAACTAACCCCCGCTAAACCCCTGTAGCGATCGCCTAAGTCCGAGCTACGAAGTCATCATCTGCGACTAAAACGATGGAAACTCTTGCATATCTTCATTTATCTGCCAACTACGAAAACCCTAACTCGGAACCTCACCCATTCAAACTGTTCCCAAAAATGAATCGGAACCCGCTTCCGAGTTCAGCTTGGATTCGGTTACTATCAGTTGCCCTTGCCTTATCCGTTATCGGTACAGCCGGTCAGGCATTGGCACTCCAGAGAGGGAATAGCGGTTCTCAAGTCGCCACGCTTCAGAGAAATCTGAAAATTGCAGGCTTCTATAACGGTCCGGTTACTGGATACTACGGTCAATTGACACGGGCATCCGTCAGCAATTTTCAGCGAGCGGTTGGGCTGAACGCTGATGGTATCGCTGGCTCTAGAACTCTAGCAGCGCTAGAAAATCGGGGTGGTGGTTATGATGAACCGATTACAGGGGGTGGTTTTGGCAGCAGCACCCTGCGACGTGGCAGTAGCGGTTCCTCCGTAACCAGGCTTCAAAATACGTTGAAAGCCTTGGGCTATTACAATGGGCCAATTACTGGATACTATGGTCGCTTGACCGAGACATCTGTCAGCAGATTTCAGCAAGCTAGAGGGCTATTCGCTGACGGAATTGTTGGGCAAAGAACCAAAGCAGCGCTTGCTGCTGACTAATTGCTGCCTAATTTTATCCCTTGATGAGATTGAGCTATCTATTTAAATGAGATAACTCTCTGTTCCTGCCAGGAACAGAGAGTTATTTTTGTTGAAATGATGACGATGATGGTTAATCTGAGCTTGTACACTGAGGCTGTAATTTGCCCGCAGTTATCATCGGATTTTCCTAAACCATGTCTCCCGAAGTTGTAGAAATTCTTTCCGCAGACGAAATCCGTCGAACCCTCAATCGTATTGCTTCCCAGGTGGTAGAGAAGTCACGAGACTTGTCTGAGTTAGTGCTAGTAGGGGTTTATACCAGAGGCGCTGTATTAGCCAATCTGTTGGCTCGTCAGATAGAAGCGCTCGAACAAGTGCAAGTGCCCGTAGGGGCGCTGGATATCACCTTCTATCGGGATGATTTAGATCAAATTGGCATTCGTACACCCGCCAAAACTGACATCCCCTTCGATCTCTCTGGCAAGACGGTAGTGTTGGTGGATGATGTCATTTATCGAGGGCGTACTGCTCGTGCTGCCCTGAATGCGGTGAATGATTATGGTAGACCGGCAGCAATTTGGTTAGCGGTTCTGGTGGATAGGGGGCAGCGGGAGTTACCCATTCACCCGGATTTCACTGGCAAGAAGTTGCCAACGTCCAAAGAAGAACAGGTGAAGGTTTACGTACAAGAGATAGATGGACGAGATGCTGTGGAATTATTAAAGGTTTAAGCGATCTGTCTTCGGTTTCCTTGTTGTGTTGGTGGGAAAATCGAGATTGTTAATAAACCAGTCTAGACAGATTTGTCAGGCACTGTCTATGCAGAATGTTGGAGATAGGAGATTGATTAATAACCCGGCTCTTACCAAAGAAACCCAGTCCCGAAAGGCAGATCATCTAAAGATTTGTCTCGATGAAGATGTACAATTTCGCTCCACGACGAATGGGTTGGAAGGCTACCGCTTTACCCACTGTTGTTTGCCGGAGTTGGATCAAAGTGAAGTTGATATCTCAACAACCTTTTTAGGAAAACAGCTCGGTGCGCCTTTGCTCATTTCTTCGATGACGGGGGGAACGGAACTGGCGAGGATGATTAATTATCGTCTAGCTGCTGCGGCGCAACGCTATAAACTGGCGATGGGCGTGGGTTCGCAACGGGTGGCGGTGGAGAATCCGCAGGTTGCTTCAACTTTTGCTGTGCGATCGCTGGCTCCCGATATTCTCCTATTTGCTAACCTGGGCGCGGTGCAACTTAACTATACCTATGGCATTGATGAATGTCTGCGCTCAATTGACTTGCTAGAGGCAGATGCTTTGATTTTGCATCTCAATGCCTTGCAAGAGTGCATTCAACCCAGAGGTGACACTAACTTCCGAGGACTGCTTGACAAAATAAAAAATCTATGTAATAAGTTACCAGTACCTGTGATTGTCAAAGAGGTGGGAAATGGCATCTCAGCGGCGATCGCGCAGAAGTTGATTGATGCGGGTGTGAGCGCCATTGACGTTGCCGGTGCCGGTGGGACATCATGGGCAAAGGTGGAGAGTGAACGGGCTGAAAATGCCCAGCAGCGCCGGTTAGGACTAACATTTGCTGATTGGGGTTTGCCCACAGCAGAATGCATTACCAGTATTCGAGCCATTGCCCCAAATATTCCCTTGATTGCCTCCGGGGGATTACGCAACGGTCTGGAAGTGGCAAAAGCGATCGCGCTAGGAGCCGATCTGGCGGGTCTGGCGTGGCCTTTTCTCCAGGCAACCGTAGAATCGGAAGACGCCCTTGATGCTTTGGTTGAAGTGTTAGTCGCTGAAATCACCACTGTATTATTCTGCACCGGCAATCCCACCTTGTCTGCACTGAAACAGTCTGGCGCGTTGCAACCATTACGATAACTGTGTTGGCAATGGGAAAGCGATTAGTGAATTCAAAACTCAAAACTTTTACCCATTCCCAATTCCCCATTACCCTAACCCCAGCCTAATGCGTAGTTTCCTAAAACAAACCTTTGCTAGCTTACTTGGAAGCCTATTCGGACTCATCCTATTTTTTGGTTTGGGAACGAGCGGGCTAATCTTGTTGTTGATTGCGGTGGCATCGAAAGATACAGGACCGGAAGTTGAGGATAAATCGGTACTGGTGATCGATCAATCCTTGACGATTACGGATAGCGATCCGATATCCAGCACCAGCCAAGCAATCAGTGAAGCTTTATCGGGTGAGGAGAATAAAACCGTGCGGCTGCGAACGGTTTTAGATGCGATCGCTCAGGCAACTAAGGATAAGCGGATTGTAGGCGTATATTTAGATGGCAGTGGTTCCTCTAGTTCTAGCACCGGGTTTGCGACACTCAAAGAAGTCCGTTCGGCGCTGGAAAAATTCCGCAAGTCCGGGAAAAAGATTGTTGCCTACAACATGGATTTGGGGAAACGGGAATATTATTTAAGCTCAGTGGCAGACACCATTGTGATGAACCCGTTGGGAACAATCGAAATGAACGGTCTGCGTTCTGAGTCGATATTTCTGACAGGAGCCTTGCAAAAGTACGGAGTTGGGGTTCAGGTGATCCGGGTCGGGAAATTTAAGGCAGCGGTGGAACCCTATGTACTCACTAAACTGAGTCCGGAGAACCGACAACAAACTCAGAATTTGTTGGGTGATTTGTGGGGAGACTTTCTGACAACGGTGAGCCAGGGTCGAAAATTAAACCCAAAACAGCTACAAGCGATCGCAGACACTCAAGGAATATTAACCGCACCGGATGCGAAAAAACGTGGCTTTGTGGATCAAGTAGCGTATCTAGATCAGGTGGTGGCAGACCTGAAAAAGCTGACTGGCAGGACAGAAGAAGATAAATCATTTCGTCAAATTAACCTCGCCACTTACGCCAGAGCGACTCAAAGCGAGGGTACAAATCGCACTTCTGACAATAAAATTGCCCTACTTTACGCTGAAGGCGAAATCGTGGACGGTGAAGGCACCTCTCGGCAAGTCGGAGGCGATCGCTTTGCCAGACAGCTGCGACGGCTGCGGCTTGATAAAGATGTGAAGGCAGTCGTGCTACGGGTAAATAGTCCCGGCGGTAGCGCCTCGGCATCCGAGGTGATTCAGCGAGAGGTGCGGCTGACTCGTCAGGTGAAGCCAATCATCGTTTCTATGGGCGATGTAGCAGCATCCGGTGGCTACTGGATTTCCACCTATGCTAACCAGATTTACGCCGAACCAAATACCATCACTGGCTCGATTGGTGTCTTTGGGATGCTGCTCAATTTCCAAAAGCTGGCGAATAATAATGGCATCACCTGGGATGTCGTCAAAACTTCCAAACTTGCTGACAGCACCACGGTTTCTCGTCCCAAAACGCCTCAAGAGTTGGCGATTCATCAGCAATTTGTCAACCAGATTTACGGTCAGTTCCTCAACAAAGTAGCGGATTCTCGAAAACTCTCAAAGCAGAAAGTCGCTGAGATTGCCCAAGGGCGAGTGTGGTCGGGTCAAGATGCCAAGCAACTGGGACTGGTTGATCGGATTGGCGGCATTGATGATGCCATCCAATCTGCTGCTGTTACTGCTAAACTAGGCGAAAATTGGGAGCTGGAAGAGTATCCTAAGGTTCGCAGCCTGGAACAACGTATTTTGAAACAGTTTGCGGGTGGCGAAAATGCCCAAATCAAGGAACCATCCGACCTCCTGAGTGCAGAACTCCTCAAGTTACAAGAGGAATTGATGGCTCTCAAAATAATGAACGATCCCAGAGGTATTTACGCCCGTTTGCCCTATAATTTGCGAATTGATTAGTGCAACGTCCGGAATAGGCAGTTGAAAATGTGGAATATACGGTAACAGTCTGCCAATAGGTAGAGTAGACTGAACGGAACAGCCCACCCAATTATTAAAAGCATCTATCTATGGATAGAAAATCTAACCGCTTTGTCCTGCTGATGGTTTCTTGTAGTGCTGCTGGTATCCTTGTGGGAGGCGTCTCCAACTGGATAGATAGTAATCAGTGTCTGCAAGCAAAAGTGCCGACCAGTGAATGCTTGATGCAAGACCCCACGAGCCGAACGATTCAAGGAATGTCTATGGGTTTGATAGCTGGAGCAGGAGCAGCGCTGGGTGCTACTTTGCAGCTAAAGCGGGAAGAAGATTAAGAAGTTTGCTGTTGGTAATGAAAGTATCGCTAATTGATAAGATATCTCCAACACTTAGCCATACTTTCATTCAGATATAGAACTTACGCAGAGATCCCCCTTGCATCCCCCTTTAAAAGGGGGATTTTTCCATTTTCCGCTTCTCTCCAATTTATCTTTCAGTGCGTAAGTCTTGGCATATTAAAATCGATAATGGCGATCGCTTACCCAGAAGCTAATCGGGACTGCACGACCTTGGGCATCCACTTTCGCTTCCACGACAATCGATTGCCGTTGTCTGCCCCCTTGGGCTTGATGAATATCCTGGTTAATTTCATCCCGCCGCGCTTCTGGCATATAGTAGCTTTCTAAACCGTAGTCGATGGAGTTACCGCTAGATTTGCCCTTTAAAGCTATCTGATTGGCAGGTAAAGATTTAGGCATTTTGCTGCTTACCCGCACAGGTTTCCACGCTTGAGGAGAATTGGCTTTAGCAGCATCAGGTGCTTCTAAAATCACATAGAAGCGAATTCCTGTAGGTAAAGAATTTAATGGCGGTACAGACGAGGGCAAATCCGTTGCTTTTGCTTCGAGGTGTTGTTTCACTAACGCTTTCCACCCCGGAAGCGATCGCAAATTCTCTTGACGCGAGATGTTATAGCTTAGCGTCTGCGAATAGCCACGCAAGAAATCGTAAGGGTCTACGGGAACCGTCTTGAGGACGACCGTTTTCCCGGTGAGGGTGGTATAAAATGGCCCAGCAGGTGCGGCAAGAACAATCGCTGTTTGGAACAGAAGAGGCACCCAGAGTCTCCAAGCAGGCATTCGCTTTGGAAGTTGCTGCTCTACGAGAGTCGGAGTGATTGAAGATGATTGAGAAGTGTGGCGCATTAAAAATCCTCTCACTCAATTTTTAATTTCTAACGTACGGACATAGCGCTCGAACCAAAGCCCAATCGCGATCGCTGTGACACCGCAGAGAATAAACAGCAGGGATTTGAAGACTAATCCCGTCGCAGACAGCACAAACCAAGTCAGAATTCGCAGAATTAAGAGCATCATGCCCCCCCAGAAGGCGCTGCGTTCTGCTTGTGTTAGCCCTTGGCGCATCAATCCCGCGGCTAACAAGAACAACAGCACATTGCCAATAAAAGTGGCAAGCAAGGGAATTGGCTGGACGGTGAGATGCCAAATAGGTATCCCCGCCATAAAGCAGATAAAGACACCGATGGCAATTGTGGTCAGAATTTCCTCCCGACGAGTGCGAGGGCTTCTACTAAGCCACATCAGACGCAACCACGCAAAGATTGCCAAACCACTCAAAATCACGACATCCACCAAGGGAAACCAGGTAACTCTCGCAGATTTCTCCGCAGAAGACATTTGGGATAAAACACCCCAGAACCAAAGTGAGGATGACAGATAAAGTACGACGCTTAGGAATATCAGCGCCAAACGACGGGCGAGGGGTCTAAAGGAACCTCCCCAGCTTCCCCCTTGCCAAGAGGCGGGGAAGATTTGGTTTGGCTTAGGAACCCGGTTGAAGTCACTGTAGACCCACAGCGAGTCATCATAGGCCCACAAAAGCGCGGGGGGCAGTGCCAAGGCGATCGCTAAGACTAAACCCGTAGACTTCAGGGAAAATAGATTGAAAAGTCCTAAGCTGAGCGGTCGGAGGTTGGCTTCTAAGGAAGAAATAACTGCGATCGCTGCCAGTCCAAAAATAACGCGAGAACGACACCAGTATGCCAGCGGCACAAACATCAAGCTTGCCAACAGCGGCATATGTTGTCCCATCTGGGATGACCAGGAAAACTCTTCATAATAGTAGGAATTTGACCAGCTTGCCCCTTCCCAGTTCCACCAAAAACTCCAATAACCCAATCCGATAATGATGATTGCCAGCACGCTTAAGGAAGTCAAACGCAGGCTGTAAGCCATTGCTAGCACACCGACTCCCCACGCTAGCAATAACTCATAGACGGGACCGCTGATGTGAAACATCTGACCCATCAGCCCCATATTTGCCCCTAATATGATTGCTCCTAAGAGCAAGAATCCATGACCGAGACGTTGTTGCGCCCCATTCGGACGCCGCCACAGGTAAAAACCAGCAATATTGACGCCGATAAACAAACTCAGTAGCAGCGTCACCTTGCCATTTCGCGGCAACTCCTGCCAGTTCGCTGCCACAAAACTAATCGTCCCTAACCCGATGAGGATACTCCCCAACCCTAACAAGATCATCACAAAGCGATCGCGGGCAGCAGTCTCCAGGCTATTAAATTGATAACGCTCTGATAACTGTTCGTATAGTTGAGCATCAATCAGCCCCTCAGTTCGCCAAAGATTTGCTTCCTGACGTAACTGACGGCGAAATTTATCTGAAACCATAACCCTCAATTACAATCTGCTCTGTAATCTGACTTTCGTGACTATAAACTTAGTTTTAACGCCCTCACATCATTCAATTCAAGGGGATATGACAGTTAAATTCACTATCTACAGATGGAAAAACCTTCTACTTTACTGCTTAAACTCAGTCGGCGTCTATTCGATGACTTAGGCGAACAAGCAAAGTTTCTGGAAGCCTTAATTCATCCTTAACCTTTTCCTCCTTACCTTCTTTGATGTCAAGAAAAACCAGGGAATTTGTCCTTAACTATCCTTGCGCCGACCACTTAGCAACTTACTTTTGTAGACTGCTGACCTCTTTTACTTTAAATAATTTAAGTTTGAATAGCATTTGGTTGATAATTTGTGCTTGGAAAAATCTCCAATTCTTTACAGCCTGTTTGCTCATCCATTGTTCTTAAAAAAGTGAGTTCTTCGCTAGCTCCGATGACAATTTCAGCAGTTGTATAGATAATACAACCTTCCATTAGATGCCCGCCGATGGTTCTTCCTTCTTTATTCGCAATGGCGATATGCAGGTGAATGCCAGCCGCTTCCAAAGTGCCATTGAGAGAAAGAATTTCAAAATTGTCGTTAAAAGCTGTACTATACCTGTGATTTGCAAAGCGAAGAGTCGCTTTTTTTAAGCTACCAATTCCGGTTAAAATAAAGCCCGCTTGAATATTTTGCTTAATTGCAAAATCTTGTAAGCTTTTTTTTAAATCTTGATCTGGCTTTAGACGAATAGCAAATACTTTCATTAATTAAAAACTGGTAAATATACTGGGATTATGGGGATAATTACTAATTGTATCGGTAATTCCACCATACCCGTGATGAATTGCCATTCCTAAAATATGCGTAAAGGCTTCTACTTTATATTGATAGGATGCAAACTGTGCCTGAATTGCCGCCTCAGTGTCAAAATCTGAAAGAACAGGTCGAGACTATACTACAACTGCTGCATCAGGAGCCGTCTCTGCGATCGCAAGATGTTACACCCGTACAGACATCTCTCGGTAAAGCGATTTCCCCTAAGTTTGAGATTGTATTTGCGGGTGCTTTTAGTGCAGGGAAATCGATGCTAATTAACGCTCTGTTAGAGCGGGAATTGCTTTACAGTGCAGAGGGACACGCTACAGGTACGGAATGTAAAATTGAGTACGCCAAACCAGATAAAGAACGAGTGGTGCTGACGTTTCTGAGTGAGGTGGAAATTCGGGAACAGGCAAGTGCGGTATCTCAGATGCTGGGATTAGGGACAGCTAGCAATATTAATCAATCTGAAGTGATTCAATTGCTCAGCGATGGATGCCAAGCGATTATCGAGATTGAGGGTGGAGAAAGTAAATCAGAAAGAGCAAAACAAGCGAATGCGCTGATGCTGTTGCTGGAAGGATTTGTTGCCAATCGCGATCGCATCAATACGGTTAATAATGCTACATATTCAATGGAGCAATTTAACTTCTCCAATCTCAAGGAAGCTGCTGGTTATGCTCGCCGTGGGAGCAACAGCGCAGTTTTGAAGCGAATTGAATATTACTGTTATCATCCTCTGTTACGGGATGGTAATGTAATTATTGATACGCCGGGAATTGATGCGCCAGTGGAGAAAGACGCGCAACTTACCTACGCTAAGATTGAGCATCCGGATACTTCAGCAGTGGTGTGCGTTCTTAAACCCGCGTCTGCTGGCGACATGACGAAGGAAGAAACAGAACTGCTGGAGAAAATGCGCTCAAATCCGGGGATACGCGATCGCGTATTCTTTGCCTTCAACCGCATCGATGAAACTTGGTATAATAGCCAGTTAAGGCAACGTTTGGACAGTTTGATTAGCGCTCAGTTTCGGGATACTACTAGGGTTTATAAAACGAGCGGACTGTTAGGATTTTACGGCAGTCAGATTAAACAGACCAGTGGACGCGATCGCTTTGGCTTAGATTCTGTTTTTGCTGATAGCGTTAAAGGCTTGGATGAACGAGAAGAAACACCACAATTTGTTACAGCCTTTAATAACTACTGCGCTAATTCTGGAAAGCTACCCTCTAACAAGTTCCGAATTTCTGTTAATAGCTTTGAATCCCCAAATGAAAATTACGTGCGGATTTTAGCTGAACAAGGTACACCCATCATTCAGCAGTTAATTCAAGATAGTGGAATAGAAGAGTTTCGCGCTGCTATTACAGATTATCTAACTAAAGAAAAGCGTCCTCAACTGTTCAAAAATCTGGCTGACGATCTCGAAGATGCCTGCATTAGCCTAAAGAAATATTACCAAGCTGCGCTGCGCGATTTGGATAGCCAACCCCGCGAAATCGAGGCAATGAAGACGCAGGAATTACAACGCCTCAACCAGCAATTACAGCAAATTGGTCAAGAATTTCACCAGCATATCACAGAAGAATTAAATCAGGTTGTAACAGGTCAATCCAGTTCTTTTGAGGCAGATTTTCGCCAACTGCAATCTCGTATGGTTCGTCGTTTAGATGAGTTGCTAGATACTTTCTCGGTTGCAGATGCTTATAGTCGCGCTATCCTCAGCCATCCCCGCAATTCTACAGCACCATTGATTGCCGTTTTAGTTGAAGAGCTTTATTACTTGGCGAATCAACTAGAGGATATCTTGAAAGAGTCTTGTCAGGAAGTAGTAGCCAACCTATTCCAGCGTTTAATTGAACGAGTTCGGAAATCTGAATACTATCGCCAACTTTATCGTTTACTCGGCAATGATGGCGGGATTGAGCAAAAGTTAAAAGAGATAGAAAAACAGGTTCATGATGCTTTAAAGAATGCAGCGAGTGACGAATGCAATCGTTATGTCCGCGAAAGCCCCCGCTTTTATGATGAAGGTACGTTCTCAATCTATCAATTTCGGCAAACGTTGTTGCAGACTTCCCAAAGCTACGGTTGTGAAAGTATGGTAGCAGCCGAACCAGCAATTCGTCAGTTGTTGAAATTAGATTTTGAGCCAAAAGTGAAGGCGACAATTAGTAGCGGTTTTCCGGCAACCGTTAATCAAATTCTCACGACTAACTTATTGCCAATGGCAGCGCATCAAGCTGATGAAATATTGCAGCAGTACACTCAAGCTCGTGCTTATTTAGAGCAAACGCTAGAACAAGAAGCTGAGGAGAAAATTGCTAACAATCGTCGGTTACAAAGTACAGTTGAACAAAAAGTTGCTGCTTACAACTCGGCGGTTGAAAGTATCAACAGTTGTTTGCAGGCGATAGGATTGTACGATCGTCAACTACCTGTCATTGCTCAATCTGATGCTAGCTCAATTGACTCTAATATAGAAGCTTCCAAAGTTAGCGCAATTGGTAATGGAGTTGTTCATTCAGAAGCATAGTCCACCATAGCCTCAACGATTGGAAATCCCAGCTACACAGACGAAACCCGCCTAGGCGGGTTTCAAATCTATTCCTCCACGCAAGCGAACTTTATTTGTATAGCCGCAAATTATATTTGCCGATTGCTATGGCAATAAATAGTTAGAGATTGATATAAAAAATTGGATAGATTTAATGGATTGTAAGCGAGAATGATGTTTTGTCATTTCCTGAACTATTCAAAGTAGGTAAAGTTAGGCAAGCAGTGAATTAAGTATCCTAGTAGTGTCAGGCATCAATAGATCCACTAATTAAGCGGATAACGGCTTGCCTTTGTACGTCCACTTAAAAATTTTTGCCATCGTGTCATTGAAATAGGCAATCAAGTCCAGAATTCTGGCTTTGAAATCCGCAGTATTGCAGAAACTTGCCCGCCTGAGCAACTTATGCACCAGAATACTGAACTAGAGTTCAATCTGATTGAGTCAAGAGGAATGCTTGGGACTATATTGAAAGACAAGGCGATGGGTGAAAACCTCAAAAACAAAGCGATCGCACCTTGGGGAAAATGGATGCGATCGCGCTTTGGTGAAGATGAATGCGATCGCATTTTGGAAAATGTGGATGCGATCGGACGTATGGGCAAGATTGGCGCGATCATACTAGCTGGTGCTGATTTGGAAGGAACCGCTATCTGCTGCTTACGATTACAGAGTGTGTTATAACCTGTACTAACTTTGAAACATTAAGTATATCAGCCCCCTAAAACCAGTGAGATTAGTCATGACTCAAGAAGCTGAACAAGCAATAGCTTACTACCTAGAAAGATTGGCAGTTAGTCACCAAGCACAGAATCAACAAGAGGAGTTTCGTTGTCTCAAAGGGCTAGCAACTACCTATGAAGGATTGTTCCAATTTCCAAAAGCTATTGAGTATTGGAAGCAGGCTCTTTCCCTATCCTACCGGACAGCAGATAAGAGTGAACAAAAAGTAGCAATTTACTATTTAGGTGAATCTTACCGCCGCCTTAGTCAATTTAATGAGTCCATCGTCCAATTTGAGCAATTACTGAAACTTGCTCGTGACACGGGAGACAAGCAGACTGAAACTTCAGCACTTGCTGGACTAGGAAGTAGTTACAATTATTTGGGGCAATATCAAAAAGCAATCGAGTATCTTCATAAACTTCTCACAATAAGTTGTGAAATCAATGAACGTCATGCACAAGGAGTTGCTTTGCAGGGGTTGGGAAATGCTTGCCTATATCTTGGTCAGTATCAACAGGCACTTGACTATGCCCAACAAGCTCTAATAATTGCCCGTGAAACTAATGATATCAATTTTCAGGGAATTCAACTTTCAATCATTGGTCTTATTTATCAACAGCTACAGCAGTGGAATAAAACAATCGAGTTCTGCCAAAAATCGCTTGAGCTTTCACTTGAAGTTAAGGACAAAGATACTGAAGCCCGTAGTCTTTACCAACTAAGTGGAGCATATAATGGTCTTGGGGCATATGATAAAGCAAAGAACTTCCTTGAACAAGCCTTGACAATTGCTCGTGAGATTGGTGAAAAGAACTTATTAAGTGGTATTTTGAGCTCATTAAGTTTTGTTTACAATCGAACGAATCAGCTTGAGCAGGCGATTGAATATACTCAACAGTCTCTTAACCTCGCACGCGAAATTGGTAGTAGATTGAGTGAAGCTTTGAATCTAAATACCCTTGGAAGTGCTTATACTCAACTAGGCAGATACCAGAAAAGTTTGGAGTACAATAAGCAATCCTTGGCAATTTTCCAAGCTCTTGGTGTGAAGAAAGAAGAGCAAAGACTACTCTACACTGTGGGCAGCAATTGTAATAATTTAGGGCAATATCCTCAAGCAATGGGGTTCTTCCAGTCTGCTCTAAGCTTGGCTCAAGAACTAAAAAATTGCTCTGAAGAAGCTAATGCAAATTTTGCACTAGGTCTAGCTTTTATAAAGCTAGGGCGTAAGGTAGAAGCTATATCTCATTATCGTCAAGCATATATTCTTTACAGGGATCTTGGCGATGCAACTTGGCAACAAAATTCTTTAAAAGCTTTACAACAATTAAACGCAGAAGTTTGAAAAATAAAACAGAATTAAATTTGCTCTTCCTTGTAACTAATGAAAACTTTGATAAGGCTAATTAAGTCAATTCTTCCAATGCGGTCTTTAACTTCTTGGTAGAGTTTGCCAAACATCTATAAATGGCTTTCGCTGATTTCTCAATAATCGCGACATTGACTTCAATTAAAGTGGTAACAACTTTGAGGAATGTACTGAGCATTGAGATTTGTGAATCATTGACGTCTCTCGTCATCCTGAATAAATGTGAATTTACTATCCTTGTTATCCAGTTATCGACAGCATAAACTGTCAATTGTCGCTCATCTGTAAAATGTTACCAGATTGGTTCAAGATTGAGTACGAATCCAGGAAGAACATTTTCTCCGGATAAAGTAGTAGGAGATTGCAGCACTTCTACTTCTTGACCTTGGCGATAAATTTCTACTTGTTCGGATTTGCGGTTAATTAACAAACCCAAAACAGTGCCATTTTCTCGATATTCTTTCATTTTCTCTTGAGCGACTTTCAAACTATCACTCGGTGAAAGTAACTCAACTACAAAATCAGGACAAATGGGGGGGAATTTCTCTCTCTGCTGCTGAGTTAGCGCATCCCATCGTTCCAGTTTCACCCAAGCAGCATCAGGAGAACGATCCGCACCATTGGGGAGTTTGAAACCTGTTGAGGAATCGAAAACTTTACCCAATCTATTTTGCTCGTTCCAAATCCAAAGTTGAGCAGTTAGTCCGGCGTTGCGATTTCCTGTTTCTCCCCCGGCGGGTGACATGATGATTAATTCTCCCGTAGCAGTGCGCTCAAACCTTAGATTTTCATTTACTTGGCAAAGCTGAAAAAATTGCTCATCTGTCAGCTTAATAATGGGGTTGAAGTTGACGGTTAGGGCAGTCATAGCAACGTTGGGGTTTAGATTTTGGATTATCTAAACCATGTAGAGACGCGATTAATCGCGTCTCTACATGGGTTTCAGTTACCGACTATTCTATTCCTTCAATCCGGTCTTCGACCTCCTGATACAATTCGCGCAACATCTCTAAGTTGCTTTCGCTGGTTTCCCAGTAACCGCGACCATTTACTTCGAGTAAGGTTGCAACAACTTTGCGGAAAGAGTGAGGATTGAGGTTCATTAACCGCTTCCGCATCTCTTCATCTTGTATAAACGTGGTATTTGTATCCTCGTAAATCCAGTTATCGACTGCACCAGCAGTTGCAGACCAACCCATCGTATTTACCAGGCGCTTCGAGAGTTCGCGGACACCTTCGTAACCGTGACTTAGCATCCCTTCGTACCACTTGGGATTGAGTAGTTTGGTACGGGCATCTAAGCGGACGGTTTCTGATAGCGTGCGGACTTGGGCGTTGGCGGTTGTAGTGTCAGCAATGTAGGATGCTGGCGTTTTGCCATCACCGCGTAGAGTGGCGACAACCTTGGTGGGATCGGAGTCGAAGTAGTGAGAAACATCCGTGAGGCTAATCTCGGAAGAGTCGAGGTTTTGGAACGTCACTTCAGCGGTTTTCAGCGTTGCTTCAAAAATCTGACGCGACTGTTCCATTGTGCCTGGACTATCGGAGGTGAAGGCGAAGGATTTGCGGCTGAGATACATATCTTGTAACTCAGATTCGCTTTCCCAGGTACTATTTTCGACTGCCAGATTGATGTTGGAGGAGTAGGAACCGGAAGCGTTAGAGAAAACGCGAGTCGCTGCTTGGCGCAGGTTGATGCCCATTTCCTCCGCCTGTTGTAAGGCGTGTTTGCGGACAAAGTTCATCGATAGGGGTTCGTCGGCTTCCGCTGCCATTTTCACAGCTTGGTCGAGTAGGTTCATCTGGTTGATGAACAAGTCGCGGAAGACACCAGAACAGTTGATGACTACATCTATGCGGGGGCGTCCAAGTTCAGCAAGCGGAATCAGTTCCAGTTTATTGACTCGTCCCAAGGCATCGGGCACGGGTTTTACTCCGACCATCCACATAATTTGGGCGAGAGATTCGCCATAGGTTTTGATGTTGTCGGTTCCCCAAAGGACGCAGGCAATCGTGTCAGGATAGGCACCCGTTTCTGCCCGTTGCCGTTCTAGCAGTCGGTCTACAACGACTTTGGCGGATTTGACTGCGGCTGCGGTGGGGATAGATTGGGGGTCGAGGGCGTGGATGTTTTTGCCTGTAGGCAGGACATCCGGGTTGCGGATGGGATCGCCACCGGGGCCGGGGATGATGTATTCGCCTTCTAATCCTTTGAGTAATGCACCCAGTTCGTTATCGGCACAAACTTGCTGGAGACAGAATTCCAGATACTCAAAGAGAGGCTTAATTGCTTCTGGGTCAACTTTCGCATAGCCTGCTTGATGCAGGGCTTCGATCCAAGGTTCCTTCTTGCCCATGTTGAAGAAGTTGAGCTTGGAAACGAGGGAAACGCGACCATCAGCGTCAGTTTGCTCTTTGACGAGGGCAGAAACAGCGGCACGAGTGGCAAGGGTGATATCTTGCAAAAGCTGGACATCATCTAAGATGCCTTTGTCGTTGTTCTTGTAGATGTCGTCAATATCGCGTCCGATGCTGTTGGCGATGATCCGGGGAAGACTGAGAATTTCATCTTCGTTTCGGTCGAGACTGGCGATATTAACCAAGGTCGCGATCGCTTCTTCTGCACTTGGTGGTTTCCCAACGACGTGCAAGCCACAAGGCAATAGCCGCGACTCGATTTCCATCAGTCTCCGGTACACCAAACCAACCAGGGTGTCCCGTTCCTCAGCAGTCATCTCTTTGGCGTCTTTCTCTGGCAAAGCGATATCTTTATCCAGATTCACCATGCGAGATTTATCCACAATTGTGTTAACAATCTGGATACCGCGTCCCGTATCTTTGAGGGTTTGGTAAGAACCGATTAACTCGCTCAATTCCTGCAAACCCTTGTAGAGTCCAGCATTTTCTGCCGGGGGAGTTAAGTAGGAGATTGTTTCGGCGTAGCTGCGGCGCTTAGCAATTGTAGCTTCGCTGGGGTTATTCGCCGCATAGTAGTAAAGATTGGGAGTATTCCCAATCAAGTTATCGGGGTAACATTCGTTAGACATCCCCATCTGCTTACCAGGCATGAATTCCAGCGACCCATGCGTGCCGAAGTGCAGCACGGCGTCGGCTTTCCAAATTCGCTCTAGATAGGTGTAATAAGCGGCAAAGCCGTGATGGGGACTGGCAGAACGGGAGAATAGCAACCGCATCGGATCGCCTTCATAGCCAAAGGTTGGCTGGACGCCGATAAAGACGTTGCCGAAGTGTTTGCCGAAGATTAACAAATTCTGCCCGTCGCTGTTGAGATGTCCGGGTGGTTTGCCCCAGTTTTCTTCTAGTCGTTGAGAGTAAGGCGTTAAGTCTTCATACTCTGGGACTGACATTCGATAGGCGATATTCAGTTCCGGAGTGCTGTACTGTGCTTGAGCATCGTGGATGACTTCTTGCATCAACGCCATCGCTGACTCTGGCAGTTCTGGCAGGTCATAGCCGTTCTGCTTGAGGGCTTTCATCACCTCGTAGATGGAACCAAATACATCCAGATAAGCAGCCGTCCCGACGTTGCCTTTGTCCGGTGGGAAGCTGAAGACGGTGATGGCAACTTTCTTCTGGAGTTTTGGCTTGCGGCGCAGGTTTGCCCATTTTAAGGCGCGTTGCGCGATCGCTTCTATGCGATCTTGGAGGGCGATCGCTTTCCCAGTTGCGCCATCCCTTCCGGAAAGGATAATTGGCTCAATTGCTCCATCCAGTTCGGGAATGGCAATCTGCAACGCCACTTGAATGGGATGCAGCCCTAAATCGCTATTTTCCCACTCTTCCGTTGTTTGGAATACCAGCGGCAGCGCCACCATGTAGGGGCGATTGAGGCGTTTGAGCGTGTCAATTGCCTTAGGATGATCTTGTCTAGCGGGACCACCGACGAGGGCAAATCCGGTCAGGGATACCACCGTATCCACGATTGTCTGGTTTCCTTGGACGAAGAAAGTATCCACTGGCTTAGAGAAATCTAAACCGGAAGCAAAGACGGGAATTACTCGTGCGCCCATTGCTTCAAGTTCCTGCACCATCGCCACATAATGGGCATCATCGCCTGTGACGAGGTGCGTGCGTTGCAGCACTAAACCGACACAGGGAGCCAGGGGATCTTTGAGATCGGCAGGAATATCGTTGCGGCTGTTGTACCAGTTGAAATATTCCTTGACATCCTCAAACATCTGTGGTGCCAAGGGGTGCCAAATTCCCATATCAACATAGGTGACAGGGTCTTTGTATTGGAAAGACGAGCCACGGCGCGTCTCTACACCTTTGAGGACGTATCTATCCGCCAGCATCAACAGGAAGTTCTCCAGGTTTTCTGAGGAACCACCTAGCCAATATTGGAAGCTGAGCATGAAGTTTCGAGCATCCTGCGCTTTGTCCATTGGCAGGTATTTCAGGACTTTAGGCAGGGTTTGCAGTAGCTTCAGCATCCCGTCTTGGAAGCCGCTGCCGGATTTTTCCTTGCGCTTCCGCATAAATTGAGCGATCGCGCTCTTGGATTGCCCTAGTTGTGCCATCGAGAAGCTGCCCATTTTGTTCAGGCGCATCACTTGCGGCATCGATGGGAAGACGACCGCGACATCAAGCGCGTCGCGGTGGGGTTCTACTGCCGCAACAACTTTATCCGCTAAGTCTTCAATAAAGATTAGGGAAGCGATAAAGACATTGGCACTCGCAACTTCTCGCTTAAAACCCTCGTAGTTTTCAGGGTCGCGCAATTCTTCAAGCAGATAGCCGCTAATTTCGATGGCTAAGCCGGGATGGTTCTCGTTAATTGAGCGAACCGCTCCTGAGAGGGCACTCTGGTATTGCGGCTCTAGCACGACATAGACCACCTTGAGTAGCGATCGCCCCCGCAGGTTTTCCGGGGCAATGTGGCGAATGGTGGACTTGACGTGAGTGAACATTCGCGTAGGCTCCAAATGATAACGTGTTCTCTTATTTAGGAAGGCAGAATTAAAGATACAGAAGTCTGAGGCGATCGCTCATCTTTCTGAATTCTGGGTTCTGATGATTGATTGGCTTATGAAGTGTTTTTACCAAAAAATGCTTACCCAGTGAGGGGTTTGGGCATTATCTGACACAATTCGATAAAAACTTCTTAACAATTTTTTATTTTTATTGACAAATAAAGAAGTACTTGCTCAGTTTTTGTAAAAAATTATTAAGTCTTGGGGAAGTCCGCAATGCCAACATTCGATATCTTGATTCTTTCCAATGGCCCTGGGGAGTTAGCGACTTGGGTGCGACCTGTGGTGAAGGCTTTACGGGAACAACTTGGGAATGACCGTTCAGCAGTGAGGATCTCGGTAGTTCTTTCCCCGTGTCCCAATGCGAGTGGGAAAGAAGCAGAAATTGCCCAGTCTTACCCGCAAGTTGACCGCGTCCAGGGGGCAGCAAATTTCTGGGAGTTCTTAATGTGGGGAAAGACGGCAGAAAATTGGGATTGGCGCGATCGCGGTGTGGTTGTATTTCTGGGTGGAGATCAAATTTTTCCCGTCGTCATTGGCAGACGCTTGGGTTATCGCACGGTTGTCTATGCCGAGTGGGATGCCCGTTGGTACAGTTTGATTGACCGATTTGGGGTGATGAAACCGGAACTCGTTGCCCGCGTTCCTCAGAAATACGCCCACAAGCTCTCTGTCGTTGGGGATTTGATGGCAGAAGCGGGGGAATTAAAAATTGAAAATGAAAAATTAAAAATTCAAGAGTCAATCTATCTTGGCGAAACGATCGGGTTATTGCCTGGGTCAAAACCGGCGAAACTGGCTCAAGGGGTGCCGTTGTGCTTAGCGATCGCAGAATGCATTTATGCTAACCGTCCCCAAAGCCGCTTTGTGATTCCCGTCGCGCCGACTTTGGATCTAAAAACTTTAGCTCGATTTGCCGATCCTCAGCAAAATCCAGTGATTGAGTTAGTGAAAGGTGCCACAGCAGAACTCATAATTCCCGATCCGCCAGAACTTCCGTATTTCAAAACAGCGGCAGGATTGCGAGTGGAACTGTGGACGCGATCGCCAGCTTATGACTTACTATCCCAGTGTTCTCTGTGTTTTACGACCGTGGGAGCCAATACCGCTGAACTCGCCGCCTTAGCCATCCCGATGATTGTCTTATTACCGACTCAACAACTGGATGCGATGCGAAGCTGGGATGGATTGCCGGGATTACTGGCAAATTTGCCAGTTTTCGGTTCTAGTTTTGCCAAAGCAATCAACTGGATCATCATGCAACAAGTCCTGCGAAAAGGGCATTTATATGCCTGGCCTAATATTTGGGCAAAAAAGCAGGTAGTTCCAGAATTAGTCGGTAAGCTTCAAGCGTCAGAGGTTGCAGAGTTGGCTTTGGACTATTTAAATCATCCTGAAAAATTACAGGAAATGCGCGATCGCCTCCGCAGCATTCGAGGTGAGGCGGGTGCTGCCCAAAAACTGGCAAAGTTGGTCTGCGAGGAGTTAGAACAAAATGCTTAATTTTTAAGCGCTACGACGTCCCAGTTCGTAGATCCCGCAACCGACACAAGCAAGCATTCCCATACTGATTGCCCAGCTGCTTCCCAAGCCCAGTTCTACCCCATAATTGCAAATCGCGCCAATTAGGAAAAAAGGCACAATGCTGAAAATAGAAGCATAAAAGGCGTTTTGAGCTTCTCTACCCTTGCGGGTTCTTTCAAACTCTTCCTGGGAAGTGTAGAGCGATCGCTCAGCGAAGTTAAACCAGCGATTAATTTGCTCCATCACCCATTCGCTGACCGGAGAGCAACCGAGATATAAAGCCAGCGACCATAGACCTGCACCCGCGATCGCTGTCGCATTCAGCTCGAATCTAAACGGTAGAATTTCAATCAGCATGGGTTTTACAACACTATAGTAGTTACTCTTCAGGGATTTTAACAAAAGTCAAGAATCCGTGAATATAGGTTGTTCATCACTTCCTAGAAAACTCGTAAATTACCGATAATTTCACCCCTGAGACAGACCCCAGCTCCAGACTTGACTGCCAGACTTGACACGGCACCAATCTGAAGTATAATTTTTCGGTTAATTGGCTGCGTGGGTAATCACCCCATTTCTCAGTTATCGATCTTAAATTTGGGCAAACGAAGAGTAAAGCAATGCAGCAAGGGTCTATACCACCAAACCTTCAAAACCGCTTTCTCCATCCAAGACGATTTCTCTGTTTATTAGGGCTGACTTTAGCCGGATTGATGCCAGTAGTAGAATTTCAGCCAGAATCAGTTAAGGCATTGGAAATTAGAACAATTGCAGCATCAACTGGCAGCAGCTGGCAAGGGGCATCTTTCCCAGTCGAAAATTTTCAAGGCTATAGTTCTCCATTTGGCTACCGTCGCTCTCCCTCTGGTTCTGGCGGTTTAGAATTTCATCGGGGTTTAGATATCGCTGCACCGGACGGAAGTTACATTCGTAACTGGTGGGGGGGGAAAGTCGTGAAAGTCTCACAAGATAGACTTTGTGGCACCTCAATTACTGTCGAGTCCGGGGCATGGCGGCACGTCTACTGTCACATGAAAGGAGGCGTAGAAACCGCTAATGGCGGTCGTTATTTCATCGATCGCAGCGGCGGTATTATCGTTTGGGAAGGGCAGCAAGTGCCAGCAGGTGCCCGGATTGGTCGGGTAGGAATGACTGGGCGGACTACTGGGCCTCATCTCCATTGGGGATTAAAGTATGGCAATAACTATGTAGATCCGGCTCAGGTTCTCAAAGCGATGTATGCTCAACAACCCGGTAATGTTCGGCAAGTTGGGCAACGTTTGCTTCAACCGTCTAGAAGTCAGACATCGTGGTGGAAACGTCAGGGGCAACGAACGATCGATTATTGATTGACGTGGCAACATTTTCTTAGGTGAGAAGGATTGAGCCGAAGACTAAAGTATTTCAAGGGTTGGGTGCAACACATCAATCGCGATACATCAATAAGGACATGGCATGGTCCTTATTGAAGGTTAGAACCGCAATATGGGACATGGTAATGCCATGTCCCTACTCATTAGAACCGTAAAAAAGAACCCGTTTTCTTTAAGAAAACGGGTTCTTTTAGATAGATAAGTGTTCTGTTTAAAGAACAAGCACTCTTAATTAAGATAATTAAGGAAGTGCTACCTCTTTCTTGGGCACTGGGGTGCGTTCAGCTACAATTTGACGAAAGCGATCGCCCTCAATCGTTTCTTGGTCTAATAGAAGATCAACCAGATAGTCTACTAAGACTCGGTTTTGTAAAATCAGCCGACAAGCTTCGTTGTAGCAATGCTCAACAATTGTTCTGACTTGAGTATCAATGCGAGTCGCAATTTCCTCAGAATATTCGCTACGGCTCCCCCAATCTCGACCTAAGAATACTTCCCCATTCGGGGTTTCCAACGACAGCGGCCCCAAATCGGACATTCCAAAGCGCGTGACCATCTGCCGCGCCAGCGATGTCACTTTCTCCAAGTCATTCCAGGCACCCGTCGTTACTTCGTCGTCGCCAAAAATGACTTCTTCCGCCGCACGTCCGCCTAGGATTCCGGTAATTCGAGCCAGCAGCTGCGATCGCGAAAACAAGCCCTGCTCTTCACCCGGAGTATACCAGGTCAGCCCCCGCGCTTGACCCCGTGGCACAAGAGTGACTTTCTGCACCGCATCGTGACCGGGTAACAGAGTGCCGATCACGGCATGACCGATTTCGTGATAGGCAATTAATCGCTTGTTCTTGCTGTCCACCAGCGGCGTGCCTTCCATACCCGCTACCACCCGGTCAACGGCGTCGTTGATTTCTAGCTCTGTAACCGCGTCTTTCCGCCGTCTGGCGGTCAAGATGGCAGCTTCGTTGAGTAGGTTTGCTAAGTCAGCACCTGTAAAGCCTGGGGTGCGTCGCGCGATGTTTTCCAGCGAGACTTCGGGAGCGATTTTCTTATTCCGCGCATGAACTTCCAGGATTGCCATACGCCCTTTAAGATCCGGTGCATCCACCATCACTTGTCGGTCAAAACGTCCTGGACGCAACAGCGCTGAATCCAGAACATCGGGACGGTTGGTCGCAGCAATGATAATAATCCCGGTATTGCCTTCAAACCCGTCCATTTCTGTCAGCAGCTGGTTGAGGGTTTGTTCCCGTTCGTCGTTCCCACCGCCGATGCCTGCCCCCCGTTGCCGTCCGACGGCGTCGATTTCATCGATGAAGATTAAGCAGGGAGCGTTTTCTTTGGCTTTTTTGAATAAGTCGCGGACGCGGGATGCACCGACGCCGACGAACATTTCCACAAATTCCGAGCCGGAGATGCTGAAGAAAGGAACCCCGGCTTCCCCGGCGATCGCTTTGGCGAGTAATGTTTTCCCAGTTCCGGGAGGTCCAATTAACAGGACGCCTTTGGGGATTTTTGCACCTACGGCGGTAAATTTCTCGGGTAGTTTGAGGAAGGTGACGACTTCTTCGAGTTCTTCTTTGGCTTCTTCAATCCCGGCAACGTCGTCAAACTTGACGCCGGTTTTGGCTTCCATCTGAAATCTGGCTTTTGACTTGCCGAAGTTCATGGCTTGCCCAGAGGCATTGCTAGAACGACGGAAAATAAACATTAATACTCCCAGTAAGAAGAAGAGTAATAGTAAGTTTGCCGCTACTCCCACCGCTGCGGTGTTATCAGTCGAAGGTTGTACATCAAGTTCGACATTTTTGCTGCGAATTTGTTCGATCAATTCTGGGTTTTGCTCTAGCAGCATCACCTCTTGCGGCGGATCGGTCGGTTTTTGTCCCGTTAATCGAACCTTAGCCATCCGGGTGGCTGGGTCAATTTCCACTTTGGTGACTTGGTTCGCCTCAAGTTTTTGCAACAAATCGCCATAGGAGAGGGTATTCTGCTCTGCCTTAGCGAGGGCAGGAGGACTCAGCAGCATCCCCTGAAAAATCATCAAACTGGCGGCGACTTGCCAGAAGCGTCGTGGTGCTGGTTTAGCGGAATTTTCCTTAGACCTTTTTGTCGGTCGCTCCCCTATCCATGCTTCGATCCCAGAATTTTTGTTCATAACACTTGCCCTTTCCCTGCTGCTTGGACTCAACTCCTAGGTTGCTGGATTTCCAGAGGAATCTGCCTAAATCAGGAGTTGAGCAGACCTTCCATCCTCTAGTTTAACTGTCTCGATTCCAGCCTTGCCGAGAATCGGTTTGCTGGTTTTATCTGCTTTGTTGACGAAGTTGGGTGGAACTTGTTATCTTGTACGTATTCATAACGAGTACGCTTTAGTGTTTTAAGTAAATTTTTCCACCGAACCTATTGGTAGCAGCGAATTACTGGAGATTAACTATTTTTGCGGTTACTAAAGCTTGTTTTCATCTTCATAGAGGCTTATTTGTATGGTCAAAATTGTGGGAATTGGCGGGAGTTTACGGGCTGAATCTCAAAGTCAGCTGGCTCTAAATTTGGCAGCTTTGCGAGTGCGATCGCTTGGTGCTGAGGTAGAAGTTCTTGATTTGCGGCAAATGAATCTGCCTTTTTGTAACGGGGAAAAGGAATTTCCAGACTTTCCGGATGTTGCAAAGATGCGGAAAGCAGTCGCTGAGGCAGATGGCTTAATTTTGGCAACCCCTGAGTATCATGGTAGTGTCAGCGGTGTGCTGAAAAATGCCCTGGATTTGATGAGCTTTGACCAACTCAGTGATAAAGTTACAGGTTTAATTAGTGTCTTGGGAGGTCAGTCAAATAGTAACGCTCTCAACGATCTGCGGGTAATTATGCGTTGGGTTCATGCTTGGGTAATTCCGGAACAAATTGCCATTGGACAAGCTTGGAAAGCTTTTGATGCTAATGGGAACTTGCTAGATGATAAACTCTCTCAACGCTTTGATGAGTTTGCTAAAAGTTTAGTAGAAAGTACCCAAAAACTGAGAAAGGCTGCCTAGTTTTGGGTTTCAATCGGAGACTTTTTGACGCAAAGGTGCGCCAAGGAAATCGCAAAGGTACGCAGAGATAATTTTCTTTGCGTACCTTTGCAATTTTCTTTGTTGTTCTGGGCGTTAAAAAACACCAGATTATTTAATGGTGGTGGTGATCGTGGTCATGATGATGACCGTGGTCATGGTGATGACCATGATCGTGGTGGTCATGGGTATGAGCTTGCATCGCCGCCATCTGAGGATTAACGGAAAGAGCTTGTTCTGAAAATAAGGCTTCAATCTGAGGATGCGCCCATTCTGCCGCCATCTTTAAAAATTCTGGATGGTCGTTAACGCACGCCATTTGTACGTAAGTCACTTCAGGATGCCGACGCCGTAAGCTATGCAGGATGTGGTCTACATCTAGCAGAGTTTCGTGATTCTCGGTAGCAAAGCCAATCGGCATGAAGACGACGGAGGTAGCACCCAGCAGAATTAGATTTTCAGCAGCTTGAGTGGCATTAGGTTGAGTCCATTCAATCAGAGGCGTGTCATGGTTGAGCCAACCCACCGAAATCAGCGGATATTTATTAATCAGCTTTTCTCTAACTCGTTCGTAGAGTGCCTCACTTTCAGTAATGCCAGAGGTAAATCCTTTGGCTTTATGAGGACAACCGTGATTCATCAAGACGATGGCAGTTTGGGACGGTAGGTGCGCGACTGCTAAATCGCGGGCAATTTTCTCTTCTACTAGACGCGCTAACAACTCAATGTAGGCGGGTTCGTTGTAGAAAGAGGGAATATAGCGCTGTCCCTTAATCCAGTGTTCGCTCCCGTCAGATAGTTTGGAAAGAGCATTATTCACCTGCTCGACCGCAATCCCGCTGGTGAAGATAGAATCTACCACTAAGAGCGGGTAGATCAGCAGTTTGTCAAACCCCTGCTCTTTGATTTCAGCGAGAACTTGTTCGGGAAGGAAGGGAGCGCAAAAGTTAAAGGCTTTGAAAACTTTAACGCGATCGCCCCATTTTTCTTGTAAATTTTTTTCTATCCCCACCCGTTGCTGTTCAAAAATTGCGTTGTGAGGGGAAATAAAATGATCGTGCTGGTGGTTCCACTCGTGCAGGTCAAAGATTGCCAAAAGCTTTGCGAGTGGTGGATAAATCCAGGTGGGTACCGGCGCAAACTTAGCGGTGAGTAGATTTAACGCTTGTTCGTTGTAGTTGGCAAAGTCGTCGTAGCTTTCTACTTCGCCATAGCCCATCAGCAATACGGCTATGCGGTCGTTACCAGTTGCTGAATCGTTATTTTGTTGAAGTTTTTCTGGGGTGGCTACCAAGTCGCGTTCCTCAACTTGAATGGTGTCTACATTAGAGTGGAAACTGGGGCGATCGCGTTGTCGTACAGATTCAATCCCCGCAAAGCACCACTCTTTGTTTTAGGTTAACAGTTTTAGGTTAACATCCCCTATGGGGGGATTAGGCTAAAAAATTTAGTAGTTAAATAATATTGCAGCGAGTTTTGAGGTGCAATTCATCCACCCAATGATTGATAGAGTCAGAAGTGAGTGATGGGACGAAGAGCTGCATCTAGCCGCAGACGCTAACGCGATCGCGTCCTTGAGCCTTTGCTTCATAAAGTGCCGCATCCGCCGCATGAATGACTGCCTCTCCCGTATTGCCGTGAATCGGGAAGCAAGCAACTCCCAGGGAGATCGAGATCGCACCCAGTTGCTGACGCCGAGATTGTACCTGAAGGTGTTTGACGCCTTCTCGCAATTGTTCGGCACGAGCAATGGTATCTTCTAACGATGCCTCTGGCAGAATTAGCGTTAATTCCTCGCCGCCGTAGCGACAGGCAATATCTGATGCTCGAATCTGCTGTCTTAAGAAAAGCCCTAGTTCCCGTAACACCGTATCGCCTGCCTCGTGCCCGAAGGTGTCATTAAAACGCTTGAAGTGGTCAACATCGAGCATAATTACCCCCAAAAGTTGCTGTTTGCGCTCAGCTCGATGAATTTCCCGCACGAGGGACTCTTCCAGATAACGTCGGTTATATAAACCTGTCAGAGGGTCGCGGATACTTTGTTTTTGTAGTGTTTCGTGTAGTGATAAATTGGCTAGTGCTAGGGCAATATTTTCGGCGACTGTCACTGCTAAGCGTTGTTTAGCTTCAGTTAATTGTCCCGACGCTTGAGCGCTTACTTGAGCGCTTAAATATAAGATGCCCATTGCTTCTCCTTGCGCCATCATCGGGACGCACAGGGAATGAGCAGGCGCTGGATGCGGATGGATATGTTTGCAGAGCAAACCGGCGCGTGAGTCTTCAACCAAATGAGAGCGACCCCGGCGTAGTGCCCAGCATTCATCCGGGGCAAAGAGTTTGTGACTCGGTAGGGCACCCCAAGAGGCGACAGACTCAACCAGTTTTCTAGAGGCGCTGGTGACAAAAATCCCACCAGATACATCGGGGAAGATGGGTTGTACGAGTTGCGCGATCGCGGTGTATGCTTCTTCAACTGTCATGCAAGCTTGCAACACTTCACTCATTTCACCCAGCAGCACGATCTCGCGGTTGCGTTGTTCGAGTTCTTTTACCCAGGTGGTGAGTTTCTGGTTGGCTTGCTGTAGCGCTTCCTCAGTTTGCTGGCGTTGGGTAATGTCGCGGAAAATAGTCCGAGTGGAAACTAATTCTCCATCGATTGATTTAGCGTTGATGCTCCCGTCGAGCCAAATTGTTCTGCCATTTTTGGTAATAAATGCGGTTTGAATTCGATCGAGCTTTTCGCCGGTTTTGATTCGTTGAAAAAATTCCTGAGAGCGTGCCTGATATTCTGGATGAATCACATCAAACACTGACATTCGCGCAATTTCTGCCTCACTGTATCCCAAAGTTTCTTGCCAGGTACGGTTAACGTAAATCAGACGCCCATCCGGCGCAACACTCTGAATCAGGTCGTTGGCATTTTCAAACAAGTCCCGATATCGCTCTTCGCTTTCCCGCAATGCTTCCTCTGCCGCTTTGCGGTTAGTAATATCACTGCCAATTCCTACAAAACCCGTGATATTGCCTTCAATATCCCGCAAAGCGGTTACTGACAGCAGCACCGAGAAGCGACTGCCATCCTTGCGGATGTAAGTCCATTCATTCTCATCTACGTTACCGCGACGCGCTTGGGCAATAAATACTTCAAATCCAGGTTTTATCCTAACGCCAAGTTGCTTGGAAAGCTCTTGGGCACGTTGCACCACTTCGTTTTGATCGTGGAATATTGCCGGTGTTTTTTTTCCAACCACCTCAGAAGCAGCATATCCCAAGCATTTCTCAGCGGCGGCATTAAAGCTGCGAATAGTGCCGTCTAGGGCAGTAGAAATAATCGTGTAGTTAGCGCTATCAAAAATTGCTCGTTGCAAGCTAGTTGAGGCTTGTAGTGCTTCCTCCGCTTGCTTGCGCTCGGTGATATCTTCAACAATGTAGGAATATTGCGCCTGTCTCCCTTGTGTTTTGGGAATGGCAGAGACAGTGGCAGACATCCACTTTTGAGCGGTGGCAGTTTTGTGAAGATACTCGAAGCGGATCGGAGTGCCGGTGCGATCGCTTTGACGATAGTGGCGAATCCACTCGCATCGGTATTCTAGGGGAATCCCCATGTCGCTCGCAAACTGATACTGCATTGCTTCCGGCTTCAGCCCAAAAAACTGAGCGGAAGCTGCATTATCTGAAAGATGCATGATGTCATCATCCAGAACCTCGACAATGCCCATCATCATTAGCGCACTGTCATAGAAGCTACGGAGGATCGATTCGCGTTCCCGTAGCGCTTCTTCCGCTGCTTGGCGATCGCTAATTTCCTTTGCCAAACCTTGGTTAATCGTCTCAACTTGCTTGGCACGGCGCTGCGCTGCTTGAGCAAGACGCACTGCCAATGCCAGCAAGAAAGCCATCAGTAATCCCGCGACTAATACAACTTCTGAGAGACGAGAATTCTCTTGGTCAAGTAAACTCTCCTCAGGCCATATCTGTAAGCGCCAATTCACGCCATTTAAGTCTAAGGAAACATCTTGTCTCCATTCCTTTGGGTACTGACTACTCGGATCGTGGCGATGGTAGATTTCTGTATCGTCCTGGTAAATTGCGATCGCGTATCCTGGGGAAATTTTTGGGTGCAGGATACTGTTAAACAATTCCTGATTTTGAAAAATACCGAGAATGAAGCCGTCGAACTGCTTTCTCGCAAACAAGGGCACGTAAACCAGAAAACCCTGGTCTCCTTCTACTAAATTGATAGAATGCCTAAGCGTATACGGAGTATCGATCACGTTTCGCTTCATTTGGTTTTTGGCGGCTTCTACGACTAACTGTCGCTGCTCTTGTATCGGAATATTTGACTGAAGAGCCGCCCCATTTTCCTTTGAGGTTATACCCCAGCGCACATTAAATTCCGGATCTACCCATTCAATCGCTTGATAGCCGCTGAAGTGCTGAATATTAAGCGTTGCATCTGCTTCCCAATTTTGCTGAGATGGTTTCCCCGCATTTTCCCAACGCTTTGCCATGCGAACCAGTGCTAAAAATCGCTCCTCCATTTCCCCGGTGAGTTCGATTTTTATACTCTCGGCTTCTAAGTCAATTTTCTGTTGAATGCGATCGCGTTCTAGTGCTTCTAGTCCTTGCCAGAGACACAGCGCCGCAATCGAAACCCCGATGCCAACCAGGAAGGGTAGCCGTCGCGACGCCACCGCATATCCTTTGTAAGCAAGCAGCCATAGGGGCATACACTTAGCGATCGCTAGATTTCGCTGAAGCGCTGTTATCTTCTTCTGTCTCATTTGCTAAGTGTTTCCTGAATCCAACTGAACGGTGTTGGGCTTGTTTTCAGGAATTCCGCCACTGCCACGTACAGCCACCATCTTTTTTCATTTTTTGTTACATATAAGTGCAACATAATAGGGACAGACAGTTTATGTCTTCAGCTAAAGCGCGTAAGTCCTGACTTGCTAATTCTTGAAATCTATAGATTCTGCTTGCACCCTCGTCAAAGCTTTTTATAAAATTTTTTATATCCAATGACTGATGTTTTATCGGTAAGGTATTCTAACGATCCAACTGATGCTCATCATCATTTGCCCCCAACCCTTAGAAATGATGAGCGTCATTATTTGCCCAGGTATCCACGATCCAGCGCTAACACAGAGTTTTCTGGAAGAATTACAGCCGAAAAAGAGAGAGAACCTGTTGATTTTTCCGGTTCAAGAATTCCCCGCTTACTCAGCGGCTGATATTTACAATTATTTGTGCGTAAATCTTGGTTCGCCCAATCCACAAGCATCGCCACTAATCTTTATTAGCTTCAGTGCCGGTGTTGTCGGTGCAATTGGAGCGGCCTGGCTGTGGCAGCTATCGGGAGGAACAGTTAAAGCTTTGATTGCGCTAGATGGCTGGGGTATGCCTTTGTCTGGTAACTTTCCCATCCACCGGCTCAGCCACGATTACTTTACACACTGGAGTTCGGCGGTACTAGGAAGTGGCGAAGAGAGTTTCTATGCCGATCCACCAGTGGAGCATTTAGAATTATGGCGATCGCCTCAAACTGCCAAAGGTTGGTGGGTACTTTCAGTAAAGGGAAAAGCGGAAACGCGAACCTACACCACAGCTGCTGAGTTTTTAACTAGCCTGTTGCAGCGTTACGGCAATGGATAAGAGCAAATCTGGCAACTTCTGCTTAAAGTGGCTTTTGAGCAGGTAAGCCGACAGTGCGCGGAAATTCCTTCGGTGTGGGTGCCACTTTGCGGAGATAAAGACAGTGGCGATCGCTATGACTACAAGGAGTCGCAAACCCTTCTATCGACTCAATGACACCACCCAATTGCACAAGCGCTGGTTTCAGAGTATTGGTTTCTTTTTCTGTCCACTGTCCTCGATAGAGGATGGCTAAGCCACCGAGTTTTAGTAACGGGAGGGCATATTCTGCACAGACAGATGCCGTCGCTACGGCTCTCACCAATGCCAAGTCGTAAGAAGCTCGATGGTGGGGATGTTGACCAATTTCTTCCGCTCTACCAGTCAGAGTAGCAGCATTTTGAATCCCCATCTGGTCGATTAGAGTTTCTAAAAACGCGATTTTTTTGCGCGTGGCATCGAGTAAAGTGACGGTGCAATCGCTGAGGGCGATCGCAAGGGGAATCCCCGGAAAGCCTCCCCCAGTGCCAATATCGATGGCGCGTTCGACGGAGGGAAGGGACAAGCGATCGCTTGTCCCTTCCGAGTTGGAGGATAACAGGGGTGCAATTCCCCGCAGAGAATCCCACAGATGTTTTTCCCAAAACTCTGTCGGTTCGGTGATGCGAGTTAAATTTAGCTGGCGGTTTCCTGCCAAAATTAGCTCGTAAAGGCGCTGAAATTGTTGCCTATGTTCGGCTTCCGGCTGCCAACCTAATGTTTGCTGCCAGATATCTGCCATTTCCGGCAATATTAGCGTCTCAATCTCACCCATGACCGCCAACCTTCAACTTTTTAAATTTTTAACCTACCCTTCAGGAAGGGTTTCGCCCTACAACCATCCAAACCCATTTAAGCTGCGGGTTGCGGCTCAATTACTTTGGCTGCTAACGACGCTGGTTCCACCGAGTGCAACTCTCCGTGGTTAATTGTCCAGCATTGATCGGCGATCGCTAACAAATCACCCGCATCGTGAGTGACAACCAACAGCGTCCAATGGGTTTTGAGTTTTGCTAATAAACTCACTAGCTGACGCCGCATTGACCAATCTAGCCCAGCGGTAGGTTCATCCAACAACAGCAAATGAGGTTGGCGAATTAACTGCACTGCTAAAGCAAGGCGTCGCTGTTGACCTCCACTCAAGGAATGCGGTGAGGTATGTAATGGTAGATGTGCCAGATTTACTTCTTGCAGAGCTTCCGTGACTTTCTCCGATCCCAGCTCTGGATGCCCCATCCGCAGTTCTTCTAAAATTGTCCCGCCACAAAAATGCCGCTCTGGAAATTGAAACACTAATCCTCCCAACTGTTGCAGATGTTCGGGGGTTAGTTCTTGGTCTCGCCAGTAGAGATCGCCATCCGTTTTTTCCGCCAGACCTGCGAGAATTTCTAAAAATGTGCTTTTACCAGAGCCACTAGGGCCAATCACAAGACCCAGATTGTTCGGTGCCAGTTCTAAATTAAGGGCTTTTAGAATCGCTGTGGGGGCAGCCGGCGGGTGATAAGTCAGGTTTTTGAGATAGAGCATTAATTACCCGAATAGAAAATAGAAAGCGAACTCGTCAAGGCATCCAGTTGGGAACACAAAAGCCTTCTTTAATTTTGACTTAAATTATTCGGCACAAGAAAAACTGACCGAAACCTGTTTTTTATCAAAACAAGTTTTATCCGCGATTCCGGAGTTCTTTATTTCTACTTTTATGCTTGGCATTTAAAAAAAATTAACTAAATTTTTCCGGAACCTGGAATTTAGTAACGGCGTCAAACGCATTTAACTCTCTTTTATCCAGAAGTGACTAATTATACACTTGTTGTTTCTAAATGTTGAGCCGAAGGGCGATGGTAACAGAATATTTTCTGGCATTACTAGATAGCATTTAACATTGGAGACAGCATTCACTCAAGCGTAAGGTTTTGTGAGGATGACGATAATGGATCGATTTTCGGTTCCGAAGCAGATTGTTTCTGCGATCGCAAATGCACCCGCGATTTGCTCTAAGCCTTTGATCGCGCCAGCGTCTGCACGTTTTGCTCTGCTCGCATCGCTGATGGCAGTCAGCGTTTGCTCTAGCCCTAGTCTAGCGGATGACCCTTTTCGCTCTAGCAACCCTCGTAATATTGGAGACAGTACAGAAGCGGCTTTCAAGGCAATCTTTGAAAAGGGAAACTATCTAGAAGCAAAGCGTTACCTACAGCAAGCGGAAACGCAGGAACCCAACGAACCGCTAGCATACGCAATGAAGGCGTCTCTCACCTACTCCTCTATTGACTGGAAAGGAGAAAGTGCAGAGAGCAAGCAACAAAAACAAGCCTTATTGGATGAGTTTAAATTATACGCGGACAAGACGCTGCAAACGGCTGAGCAGCTTACAACGAGCGATCCTTTGCGGGGAAATCTTTATACCGCAGTAGGTCATTTTTTACAAGGCGCTCATACGATTGCGATCGCGAATCGAGATGCAATCAAAAGTGGCCCGCAAGCTTTGAGTAAATTGCAGCAGGTATTTGAATACCTCGATAAAGCTGAAAAAGTCGCACCTGATGACGCAGAACTCAACTTGCTCAAGGGGTATATGGATTTGATGATTGCGGTGAATTTGCCATTTTCTAACCCCAATCAAGCGATTGAACGCTTAGAAAAAGCGAGTCCATCTTATTTGGCTTATCGGGGAATTGCCGTCGGCTATCGGGACTTGAAGAAGTACGATAAGGCATGGGAATTTGTTGAGAAGGCAAGTCAAATCACGCCAAATAACCCAGAATTGTTCTATCTCAAGGGGCAGATCCTGGTTGAGCAAGGGAAGAAGAAAAACAATAACCAAGATTTGTTCAAGCGGGCGGTGGAGAATTTTGACAAAGCGATCGCAAAAGAAGCTCAACTCCCGGCGAACGTTGTCAAACAGCTGAAGCGAGAACGCGATAAAGCACAACGCCGGATTACGGGAGGATAAAGCCTAAAAGGATGAAGTATAAACGATAGGATGAAAGAAAGGATGAAATGAGTTTGCGGTTCCAAAACAATGGATTGAAGCCGATTTCTCAAATTTCATCCTTTACACTTTATACTTCACAGTTGATATGCAGGTAGTGTTCCGCGAGTTTAACCCTTTCGATCTGTGGATCTGGCTGGAGTTCAGCATGGTTCCCTCGGAGATGGAAAAGCAGTATGTCGAGGAGGTGTTTAACTCCTGGTTCTTCTTGGGGAAATTGGGAGGATTTAATGCAGAAAATCTCCAAGTCCAGGATACGGGTTTAGATATCAGCTACATGGATTACGATTCTGAGGCAGCGGATAACACGATGGTCTCGCTCATGCATAATATGGGCGAGTTTGAGTATGAAGGGGGATGGGCAAGATGCTGGCTCGATCTGGGAACCAGTGATGCGATCGCGCTTGATGTCCTGATCAACTCCCTCAACCAGCTGAACAAGGAATACGTGACGATTGAACGCTTGTACATTGGCGGCGAAAATGAAGACTGGCCTGTTGCAGGTAGCGAAAGTCGGGCTGCCTTTAGTTACAACGAAAATTAACAAACACGATGCACAAATCAGGTGAAATTCGGGTGCTTGCCTTAGGGCTGATTCGAGATAGCGATCGCATTTTCATGTCCGAAGGCTATGACCCCGTTAAGCAAAATACATTTTATCGCGCCTTAGGGGGGGGCGTTGACTTTGGAGAAACTAGCCTTGATGCACTACAACGAGAATTTCAAGAAGAAATCCAGGCTGAATTAACGAATATTCGATATCTTGGCTGTATCGAAAATTTGTTTACTTTTAACGGTAAGCCTGGTCACGAAATCATTCAACTGTATCAATGTGATTTTGTCGATTCCAAGCTTTATCAGATTGAGCGAACGATTTTTGCTGAAGGCGATCGCCAAAAAGCGGCACTTTGGTTAGAAATTAATCGGTTTAAATCTGGCGAGTTGCGATTAGTCCCAGAAGTATTTTTGGATTATTTGTAATCCTGTCGGGACATGGCATTGCCATGTCCCTGCACCTAAAAAAATTACATCCCTAGAGGGTTAAGATTTATCGGAACATACTGCTGACAGAGCTATCTTCGTGAACCCGCCAAATCGTTTCGCCCAGCACATTGGCGACCGAAAGTACCGTCAGTTGCTTAAATCTATCTGCTTCGGGAACTGGAATTGTGTTGGTGACAATCACTTCTTCAAATATCCCACTTGAGAGCCGCTCAATGGCGGGTGGAGAGAAAACTGCATGGGTAGCACAGGCATATACCTGCCTAGCGCCTTCTTTACGTAACAACCGAGCGCCCTCTGAAATGGTGCCGCCAGTGTCGATCATGTCGTCTACTAAGACGGCTGTTTTGCCTTCAACATCGCCAATCAGATTCATTACTTCCGCCACGTTGTGCGCTTGCCGACGCTTATCAATAATCGCCAACGGGGCATCGTTTAGCTTTTTTGCAAATGCTCTGGCTCTAGCTACACCACCGACATCTGGTGAAACAACAACCAAGTCAGATAGTTGCTTATTTGCCAGATAGTTAATTAGAGCAGGTGAGCCGTAGACATGATCGAAGGGAATATCAAAATATCCCTGAATCTGAGCTGAGTGCAAATCCATCGCCAAAATTCGGCTGGCTCCAGCCTCTGTGATCAGATTCGCAACCAGCTTGGCGGTAATGGATTCGCGTCCCGCTGTTTTGCGGTCAGCTCTCGCATAGCCATAATAGGGAATGACTGCGGTAATTTGTCGAGCCGAGGCGCGGCGACAGGCATCAACCATGATCAGCAACTCCATCAAGTGATCGTTCACCGGATGGCAAGTCGGTTGAATTAGGTAAACATCACACCCTCGAATCGATTCCTGGATTTGAATATAAAGCTCTCCATCAGCAAACCGCTTGCGAACCATTGGTCCCAAGTCCATGCCTAGATAGCGAGCAACTTCCTGAGACAGGGGTATATTGGCAGATCCAGAAAACAGTCGCAGACGATTGTTGTCTGAGATTTGTGGCAGCGTAGGCTGAAGCGATATAGTTGGAGAACGGAGCACAGCAGACCCTCAAGAGCTACTTCGATCGCAATCTTATCATTGTCGCCGAATCGGCTTATAAAATTTATTTTTGAAGAAAGGATGAATATCTGAATCACTTGTTACAGAATATCGAAAAAATTGCTCTATAGACAAGAATTTAGAAAGTTTTAGTCTTCAGTTTGAGAACGTAAGTCCTCAATACAGGTTTCTTAAGTATGGGTATCTACGTAAAATGACTTACGTTTTTGCAATCTTTAGTAAATTGCATCGATAATGTCTCCGTAGTTCTCCTGATAAAAACTAAAATTGACTCACATAGGCAAGCCAAAAGGACATATTTTCAGAAAAATGCTTTGATAATTCATATTTTTTTAATAAGGACAAAGCAAAGTAAAAATACACCAACGGAACGCGATCGCCATTAGTTGCATTGGAAAGTAGGGCTGATGGCTGCGGCGATCGCCCCATCGTCTAATTCAGACAAGATTGGCGTCTCGGGGAACGGTGAGCGATCGCTTTTGCCAAAATAGATCCAAACAGGTAAGGTAGCAAGCATAGCTTTGTCATCATTGCACCTTGCTTGACCTTCTTCCCTAGCCGTTAGTCCTTGATTTATGCAACCCCCTATTGTCATTGGAACGATTCTACAAAACCGCTACCGCTTGATCGGTATTCTCGGTCAGGGAGGGTTCGGACGAACGTATCTAGCAGAAGATCAGGGGCGCTTTAACGAACGGTGCGCCTTGAAAGAATTGATTCCTGCTCAAGAATCGGGTTATGCCCTGGAGAAAGCAAGGGAACTCTTTCAACGAGAGGCGACAACTCTTTACCAAATCCAGCACCCGCAGATTCCCCAGTTCCAGGCTACTTTTGAGCAAGATCAGCGGTTGTTCCTGGTGCAGGACTATGTAGAGGGGAAGACTTATCGGATGCTGCTGGATGAGCGTCGGAGTCAGGGCAACACTTTCTCGGAAGCAGAAGTGATGCAATTTATGCGGCAGTTGTTGCCCGTCTTGGCGCACATCCACGTTAAAGGGATTATTCATCGGGATATTGCGCCAGACAATATTATTTTACGAGAGAGCGATCGCTTGCCTGTGCTGATCGATTTCGGCGTGGTTAAGGAGCTGGCAACTCGGTTTCAGCTACTAGATGTTACCAGACCAGTGGCGACAACGGTGGGGAAACCCGGTTATGCCCCCAGCGAGCAAATGCAGGCAGGGCAAGCTTACCCTAGCAGCGACCTCTACGCTTTAGCGGCGACGGCTGCGGTAATGCTCACAGGCAAAGAGCCAGCAGAATTGCTAGATGCTACTCAGCTAACCTGGCAATGGCGCAGGTGGGCGAATGTCAGCGATGGGTTTGCCCAAGTATTAAATCGGATGTTGAATTATCGACCAGGCGATCGCTACCAATCGGCTGGAGAAGTTGTACAAGCACTCCAATCCCTGACGAATACAGCCCCCACCTTTCAACCTCCACCACCGATCCAACCTCCACCACCGACTTTTCAACCTCCACCACCGACTTTTCAACCTCCACCTGTTAACCCGCAACCGCCAGTTTCCAGCCCCCAACCGCCCCGTCCGTCCACTTCCGAGGTACAAACGGTGGCGGTAGGACGCCGACCCGATCCGGTGACGCCTAACCAAAACTCTCCTAGAAACCCGGTCAATCCGAATTCTAACCGTCCAACTCGCCCCGATCCAGTGATTCCCGAACCACGCGAGCGCTCGACTTGGGAAGACCCTTGGGCTGTCTTTGCAGTTGTAATCAGTCTTGCTTTATTAGCCGGACTGGGTTCTTGGGCGTTGGTCAGCTTTGTGATTAATCGGCAGCCTCAACCCGCTCCAACGCCGATAGTTTCTGACACACCAACACCAACGCCGACACCAACGCTGACACCAACGCTGACACCAACGCCAACACCCAGCTTAGAACCAGTGGCGTATAGTCAGCGACTCAACTTAGTACCCGGTGAAACGGTGACTAAACAAGGAAATCTGAAAGGAAACGAAACTCTTAACTACATCATTCGTGGAGAACAAGATCAACAATTAAATTCCCTGCTGAATGACGAAGGTGTTTTAATGACGGTGTTGGGACCCGATCAAAACCCAATTGCTAACAATGCTAGGCGAGTCCGAAGTTGGACAGGAACGCTTCCCTTTACCGGCAATTACACCATTCAGCTAGCTCCGATCAAGGGGTTGCCTCAGAGCGACTATAACTTACAGATTAGCCTTGCTAACCCAGTCCCAACGCCAACGGCTACACCCACTCCAACGCCGACACCGACACCCACTCCTACTCCTCCCGCGGGTCAATTTGATACTCAACCAATTACCTTCCCACCCGGTGAACAGGGAGTGCAAGTTTCGGCTCAAACCAGTCCGCAGCGGATTAAGCGTTACCTGGTAAATGTGCAACAAGGACAGGTACTGAAGGCAGACATTCAACCGGGTGGGGCAACTTTAGATATTCGGTATCCCGATGGCACGCTGGTGGAAGATGCCTCTGGCGTTTTGTCGTGGCAAGCTCAGGTGCCTCGCGCTGGAGAGTATCAAATTGATGTAATTGCCCCGGAAGATACATCCTTTACGCTAGATATTAGTGTTCGGTAATGGGTAATCGGTCATGGGTAAACGTTGGAAGATGGATTTCCAACCTTGCAACCTTCCAACTTCTACTGACAACTGACGAGTGACAACTACTTTGAACACGCTACTAATTACTGGAACCGATACGGACGCTGGGAAAACAGTTTTGACTGCGGCTTTAGCCGCTTATTGGCAGATGTACTGTCCTGCCAAAAGCTTGGGGATGATGAAGCCAATTCAGTCGGGAACTGGGGATAGAGAACTTTACAATCGATTATTTTCTCTGAATCAATCTTTAGAGGAAATTAATCCGTTGTACTTCCAGGCACCCTTAGCACCTCCTATCGCTGCTGAACGGGAAGGAAGGAGTGTTGACTTAGGAAAAGCTTGGCAAGCGTTGGAAAATCTGCGGCGTCAGCGAGATTTTGTGCTGATAGAAGCACTGGGAGGATTGGGTTCGCCGGTTACGCATGAACTCACGGTGGCGGATTTAGCTAGGGACTGGGGGTTGCCAACAGTATTAGTGGTGCCGGTAAGATTGGGAGCGATCGCCCAAGCGGTTGCGAATGTTGCCCTCTCTCGTCAGTCGGGTGTACACCTCAAAGGCATCGTCCTGAATTGCGTTCAACCTCGTACCGAACAAGAAATCGCCGATTGGTGTCCAATCGATTTGATTGAGTCTTTAACCAATACCCCGGTTTTTGGGATTCTGCCAAATCTGAGCGACCTCAGTGATCTCGGTAAACTCGCTCAAGTTGCGTCAGATTTAGATATCGAGCGATTGATGCCACTTTAACCAAAATTCAAAGATAACCAAGGGTAGGTAATCAAGTCTTGGTGATACGCCGCCCTACCCGATTAATTCCTTTACGTCATCATAAATTTTTGGAGTCTGAATAAAATGTTTGCCACTTCTTTAAGCCCTCTTTCTGTTGATTCATCTCGGATTCGACCGGAAATTCAAGCATTGCAGCCGATGCTGGTGGAGTTGCGGCGGCGGCTGCATCAGCGCCCTGAATTAGGCTTTCGAGAGCATTTAACTGCCGAGTTAGTTTCCCAAAAATTGCAAGAATGGGGAATTAAACATGAGACTGGCATTGCAAACACTGGAATTGTTGCCACAATTACTGGTAATAAACCCGGTAAAGTGTTGGCAATTCGGGCAGATATGGATGCCCTGCCGATTCAAGAAGAGAATGATGTGCCTTATCGGTCGCAGCATGATGGAGTGATGCACGCTTGCGGTCATGATGGACATACAGCGATCGCGCTTTCCACGGCTTACTATCTTTCTGAGCATCGCGATGACTTTGCTGGCACTGTAAAAATTATCTTCCAACCCGCTGAGGAAGGGCCAGGAGGTGCCAAGCCGATGATTGAAGCAGGCGTGTTACAAAATCCCCAGGTAGATGGCATTATCGGGTTGCATTTATGGAACAATTTGCCTCTTGGCACTGTGGGAGTCCGTACAGGTGCTTTGATGGCAGCAACAGAGGGTTTTCGCTGCACGATTCAAGGCAAAGGCGGGCATGGTGCGATTCCTCATCAAACAGTTGATTCAATTTTAGTCAGCGCTCATATTGTTACTGCTTTGCAAACAATTGTGGCTCGAAATGTCTCGCCGCTGGAATCCGCCGTTGTTACCGTTGGGGAACTTCATGCAGGCAAGGCGCTTAACGTAATTGCCGATACGGCTTTCTTAACAGGTACGGTGAGATATTTTAATCCGGTACTGGGAGAACTCATTCCGCAACGGATTGAACAGATTATTGCCGGTGTTTGTCAAAGCCACGGTGCCACTTATCAATTGGACTACAAGCGGCTTTATCCTCCGGTAATTAATGATGCCAAAATGGCGGAACTCGTGCGTTCTGTCGCAGAAGGTGTGGTAGAAACTCCGATTGGAATTGTGCCAGAATGCCAAACAATGGGCGGCGAAGATATGTCTTTCTTTTTGCAAGCTGTACCCGGTTGCTATTTCTTTTTAGGTTCGGCAAATGTAGAAAAAAATTTAGCGTATCCGCACCATCATCCGCGATTTAATTTTGATGAGACAGCATTAGGGATGGGTGTTGAGATATTCGTCCGGTGTGTTGAGAAATTTTGCGGATTGAAGGATTGAAGGAATATCAGTTTGAAGGTTTAAAGAGTGATAATCTGCAACCTGAAACTTACTTGCAATCTTTCTTCTATCCCATAAGGTACTGATGACTTCTCAACTGCCAAATTTAACTGATTTGCAACAAGCACAGCAAGCGATCGCAGACTTCGAGCAATCCAGCGCCCCCAGTGTTTGGCTCAGTTTGGATAAACAGCAAGTCATTGCAGATATGCGATCGCGTCTAATCGATCCTTTTCAAGTAAATCAAGGAGGACAACCCTTTTGTGGCCCAGCATCGATTGTATTTGAGCTGGTTCGCAAACAGCCACTCCGATACGTACAAATTTGCCGCAGTTTATTTGAAACCGGCGGTTTTCAAGCGAGAACTCGATTTATCCAAGCATCACCTAGACTACGCCAAAGTCAAGGTAGATTCCGGATGGGGATGGCAGATTGGATGCTGCTGGCAACTTTGCGAGAATCCGAAAACCTAATTTTTCCAGTCGAACCCAACGCCCCCAATATCATTCGGAATTTGGGTGGAATGACGAAATCCTGGGAGATGAAAGGGTGGGTGAAAGAAGTGCTGGGCTATCGCCAATTTAAATACGCCCATACCTATATTTATGGCGAATTTGATGCGATGCGCGAAGCCGCAGAAGTCATCGCCAGCGGTGGCGTAGCATTTGCCTTGGTTACGGCTGAAGGGTTACTCAGCAACAAACCACCTCTGCTGCCTTACCCGACTCACTGGATTTCTCTATTAGGCAATATTGTGATTCAACCCGGTAAACCTTGGTACCACGATAGCGGACATATCAGCTTCGACATCTACACTTGGGCGAGAAAGATGCACGTAGACGCCGCTGAGGGTCCCTTCGAGGATTATTTTTGGGGAATTGTCATGGGGAGAATGTAAGCGATCGCTCCGCAACCGCAACCTATAAAAATACTTTACGCAGGTACTTGAAGTGTCATCTATCAATGAGATGATTTTTCATGTACTTGGGGAGGATGACGCATTGCAGCAACTGCTACGCATATCCAGAATTATCGATGCAATCAATGAACGCATCGGGCGTCTCACTTCTTGGCTGGTGCTGCTGATGGTACTGGTCGGGGTATGGAACGTCGCTGGTCGCTACATCGGGCGTTTAATTGGACAAAACCTGACTTCTAACGCCTTTATTGAAACTCAGTGGTATATCTTCGACGTGGTTTTCTTGTTGGGAGCCGCTTACGCCCTAAAACACAACGAACACGTGCGTGTCGATATTTTCTACAGTCGCTGGAACCGGAAGTGGAAAGCGTTAGCTGACCTATTTGGAACGTTATTCTTCCTCATTCCGTTCTGTCTAATGGTGATTTACTTCTCCTGGGACACAATTCTAAGTTCCTGGGCAATTCGAGAAATTTCCCCCGATCCCGGTGGTTTGGCTCGTTACCCGATTAAATCGATGATTATTGTCAGCTTCGTATTGCTGATTCTTCAGGGCATTTCCGAAGCGATTAAAAATTTTGCAATTTTCACAGGCAAGCTAGCACCCCAGGAGGAACAGCATGACCCTGGACTATGAATGGTTAGGCCCGATGATGTTTGGCGGTGCCTTAGTCCTGCTGTCGCTGGGCTACCCCGTGGCGTTTTCTCTGGGGGGTGTGGCGATTCTATTTACCGTCTTGGGCGTGGGACTAGGCGTATTTGACCCAGTTTTCTTGACGGCGATGCCCCAGCGGATTTTCGGCATTATGGCGAATTACACGCTACTCGCGATCCCTTATTTCATTTTTATGGGGTCAATGCTGGAAAAATCAGGGGTGGCTGAGCAGTTGCTAGAAACAATGGGGATCTTGTTCGGGCGATTGCGGGGCGGGATTGCTTTAGCGGTCGTTTTGGTGGGGGCGTTATTAGCAGCGACCACCGGCGTCGTGGCAGCAACGGTGGTCGCAATGGGACTAATTTCCCTGCCGATCATGCTGCGCTACGGCTACAACAAAGAACTGGCTACGGGCGTGATTGTCGCTTCTGGTACCTTAGGGCAAATTATTCCCCCCAGCGTGGTGCTGGTGGTGCTGGGAGATCAGCTAGGTGTTTCAGTAGGGGACTTGTTTATCGGTTCGGTGATTCCGGGTTTGATGATGGCGGGTGCCTTCGCCCTACACGTGGTGATAGTAGCATTTCTTAAGCCTGAGGTAGCGCCAGCATTACCGCTTTCAGTGCGGGATATCGGTGGTAAAGCGCTGGGGTTGCGCGTGCTGAAGGTGATGATGCCACCGTTGGTGTTGATTTTGTTGGTATTGGGCAGCATCTTTTTTGGCATTGCCACGCCGACGGAAGCGGGTGCTGTTGGATGTGTGGGAGCGATCGCGTTAGCTGCTGCAAATCGTCAGTTGAGCTGGGACGCATTACGACGGGTTTGCGATGCCACGATGCGGATCACCAGCATGGTGATTTTTATTTTGTTTGGCTCAACAGCATTTAGTTTGGTATTCCGGGGACTCAATGGCGATCGCTTTATGTTCGATGTCCTCTCCAATCTCCCTGGCGGCAGAACCGGCTTCTTAGTCGTCAGTATGCTGGTCGTATTTTTACTGGGCTTCTTTATCGATTTTTTTGAAATCGCTTTTATCATCGTTCCCTTATTTGTGCCCGTTGCTCAACAATTGGGAATCGACCTCGTCTGGTACGGTGTCGTTTTAGGGGCGAACTTACAGACTTCTTTCCTTACGCCGCCTTTCGGTTTTGCCCTCTTTTATCTCCGTGGCGTTGCACCTCCGGAAGTGACCACGACCGATATCTACCGGGGTGCTATACCTTTTATCCTGCTCCAACTGTTGGTTCTAGTGTTGATTATTGCTTTTCCAGGTATTGTTACCTTCTTACCGTCGCTCAGTCTTTAGAAGAGTTGAAGAAGAGTTGAAAAAGCCTTGAAAGTTGAAAGGTTGAACCAGGGTTGAAAGTTAAACAATTGAAGGTTTTTGCCTGTAACCTGCCAACGTGCAACTTGATTCTATCGTCAAGATAGCTCGGTCGAGCGGAGTTTCTAACCTGTACTTATCAGCCTGAAATGCCACCCCAACTTTCTAACTTTTTTCTTGAGGATAGGTAAAATTTGCAAAACTTAGTTCATTGACTTGATTCCACTTGTAAACCTGCTCTCTAAATTTCTGCCACTGTTGGTAAACTTGCTTGAAAGTAGCATCTTTAGCAGCATTTGCCTCATACAAATCGAAGGATGCTTTCTCCGCTGCTTGCATAATCTCCTTAGAGTAAGGCGTTAGCTTTGTCCCTCCAGCAACTAGTGCTGTGAGAGCTTGTGCATTCAAGGTATCATACTGAGCCAGCATATTTAGATTGGCTTCCATCGTGGCAGTTTTCAAGACTTGTTGATAGTCCTTTGGTAATTGCTGCCACTTTAACTGATTAACCTGCATTTCTAATGTTGCCCCAGGTTCCCACCAGCCTGGGTAATAGTAGAACTGCGCTGCCTTATTCAAGCCTAGCTTCACATCATCATGTGGGCCAACCCACTCAGCCGCATCAATCGCTCCTCGGTCAAGTGCGAGATATATCTCGCCTCCTGGCAGTACCTGAACATTGACGCCTAAGCGGCTCATCACCTCACCGCCTAATCCAGGGATACGCATCTTCAAGCCGTTCAAATCAGTCACGGACTTGATTTCTCGCTTGAACCAGCCTCCCATTTGAGTACCAGTGTTGCCAGCCGGAAAGTTGATAACGCCGAAGTCTGAGTAGAGCTTGTGCATCGCTTCCAGTCCGCCGCCGTGGTAAAGCCATGCGTTCTGCTGTTGGGCATTTAGACCAAAAGGCACGGCTGTACCAAAACCAAGTGCAGGATTTTTCCCTACATAGTAATAACTAGCAGTGTGACCGCACTCCACAGTGCCAGATTGTACGGCGTCTAGAACTTGTAGACCGGGCACGATTTCACCCGCCGCAAAGGGAGTAATCGTGAAGCGTCCGTCGGTCATTTCGCTGACGCGCTTGCAAACCGTATCAGCTCCCCCAAAGATGGTTTCGAGGGATTTAGGCCAGCTGGTTGCCATCCTCCACCGAATTCTTGGCTGGGCATTGGTTTGAACCCCTGAGCGTGTGGCTGTTCGGCTACAGGCACCCAGCGCCGTCGCACTAACGGCTCCAATTGCAGTGCTGCTGACAAAGTGTCTTCGTTTCATAAGTTTTGCTTAAATACCTAGAAAACCTAATCTGAGAGAAATTTAGTATTTTAGAACACATAAGAGTTTCTTGGCCGTAAATATTTTTACACTGGCACTATTGTGATTAAAATCTTCACTTTAAAAACAATTTTTATATGACTACACTATGAGCCTGTTCTTCATCCACTAATACTGGACAATCAAACCTCAGAGTTTGTTTGAAAATCTCTAAAGCGATTTCCATGCTACTCAATTAGTAAAAAACAGTTGATGAAACTACTTATGGTCTGATTTAGAAAATAACCATGAGTATGAACCGTAACCTTTACCCTTACCTATCATTTGCTTTCCGTCTAAGGATAAAATTCCTTCATTATTTTCTACTAACTCCCAACCTCGTATTAAATTGGAAACAACTTCTCTCTCACGTATAATTATCTTATGGGTTAGCGAATTAAAATAAACTTCAACATCAGTTTTATTTTTACCAATCCACTCTTGGACAGTCAAAGTTCCATGAAATGCGTTATTTGACTGATGGGTAACAATAAGACTGGCAGGCTTGTTACTAAATTTACCATGCCAAGTTCCAATTATTGAAGGATTTAAGTTGGTCTGGCTATTTGTTCCTACCTCTAACTTTAGAACTTCTAGCACCTCATCCACTGATTGATACCGTTCCCATACATCAACCTTAAGCATTTTGTCCAGAATTTGCCTTAACTGTTCGCTGACAGAAGTACCGCGTGATGCAAGCACATCTTGCCATAGCCAGCGTTTTTCCTGGGGGTTAAACAATTCATTTGGAACAACGTCCGATAGCAGATGAATGCAAGTTGCACTCAAAGCATAAAGGTCACTCGCTGGATACGCTTCGCCATAGGTCATTTGTTCTGGCGGCGCATATCCCAAGGTTCCTACAGTTGTCCCCATGGACATCACTGTACTACTCAGTTCTTTAGAAATGCCGAAGTCTATCAGCACTAGCTGGTTATTCCTGCTGCGCATGATATTTTCTGGCTTGATATCCCGGTGAACGGCTCCCTGCTGATGGATGAATTTCAGCACAGGTATAGCGTTACGCAAATACGTTAGGACATTGTTTGAAAGCAGCGTCAACACAATCGCGAAAGCTATCAAACTCATCCCAGCGTTGCCGCATCCAATTCTTCAGCGCA
>NZ_JACJTV010000019.1 GCF_014698845.1 Coleofasciculus sp. FACHB-1120
TTGAAAAGTCGAATTCGCAAGCAACGACGCAATACGACAAGTTTGCGCGAAGCAATCGAGGTTGTCCTACAGCAAGCTGTGTCCTAACTTGTATGGCGATAGCTATAGATGGCAACAGAGCGATCGCTTTCTCCATTCCGAGCATGAGATTACCGAAATTTAGCAAGCTGGGTTTCGTTTTTCAACCTAGCCTCTGAATACTTAGATACTTTAGAAATTGAGGCTGCACAGCTAATTATGAATGAGATCAAAGAATAAATACTGTTTTAAGAGTCTTGATTTTGGCAGTATCAATAGCACATTCGAGTTTTGAGATAGGATTTAAGCTTTTCCACTTACCTTTACTCGCAGCAAAAATAACATCGGCTGCTTTTTCCACATCAACTTCTTCAAACCCACCGATTTTGTTAGTTGATAAATAGCTTATACGGCTAAAAATATCCTCTCTTGATGCCTGTTTAATACTGATAACCTCTGGCGGCGGCATTGGCGGCGTTGGCGGCGATAGAAAAAATACTTTAGCAAGAGCATCCAATTTTTTGCCTTTAGTAATTCCACATTTCAAAGTGGTGATAGGGCTAAAGCCTGACCAATTTTTCCTATCAGCTGCTGCAATTCGATTAGCAGCTACAATCGCATCTACTCCTTTTAATGCACCATCTGGTTCTGCAATTAAGTATCTAAGTGCAGCTAAAATGGTATCTCTTGATGCTGTACTCAGATTTACTTTAGGGGTAACTTCTCTCGCTAAAATTCTTGCTTGCTCAATACTTTTAGGTTCTGGTTGAATTACAATGCACCAGACTCTTTCCAATTCAGCTTGTTGAGCAACTGCATAAACAAAATGATTGGTAACAACTTGATACTGATAATCACCTATTTCTTTAACAAGAATAGGAATCCAATTACGCCCATTTGATTGTAATACTGCATCTGCTGCGGCAGTAATGATAAATTCTGATGCTGAAAATTGCTCTCCAGGCTCAATATCAGCTAATGGCAAGTGCATAAGCTTACCAATATTATCAAAATCAACCATACAAAAAATACTCCTTAGCTAAGCCGAGATAATATTCAGCAACGTTCTTGTTTTTTAAAACTGCTGGGACACGAGCGAAGGCAGCACTGGAAACAACTGCGTATTCTGGAATACTGAATATAGTTGTATCCCAGTTCCCTTTTTTAGCTCTAGGATAATAGTAGGGCAGTAATTCAGGATCTACCATAGCTGGTTGACCATTATTAATAGATTTTTTAGTCAAAATATTTTTAATTTCCAAGTGTGTCCTTTGGATTGAAGCCTCAGTTTGCTTGTGTTCATTGAAGAAGATTGGTAAAGCAGTTGGACTACTGTCATTTCTAAGTCTTTGCACTTCTGGAATGAACTGCTTAATTACTTTAAGTACATTTTTTATAGATGCAAAGTTAGTGTGCTTTGTCGGGATAAGCACTACATCTGAAGCGCGAACACAGCTTTTACTAAAAAAGGTCCAGTTGGTTGGCGCATCAATCAATATGTAATCATAATCTTTAACAAAAATCCGAAGTAAGTCTTGTAATCTCCCTGAACCTTTTTGAATTTTTGCTTCATAGTCATGATCCATGTAGTTTTCCAGTTTTAAATCTGAAGGAATAACATCGAATAACTTTATTTTTTTTCCACTTTTATCAGGAAGCTCAAATGGTTGAATTGTAGCGCGAATATCCAATGCTCTATTAATCAGACAATCCGAAAGTTTAACAGAGGTTTCTTTGATCTCAAGTAATTCAGTTAAATCTCTTTGTTGTGGATCGAAATCAACTACAAGAACTTTTTTACCTTGTTTCCATAAAGTAGCCGCTAAATTGATAGTTGTTGTAGTTTTACCTACACCTCCTTTATCGTTGTACAGGCAAATATTTAAAGCTTTTGGCGGATTATCAATCAAATGTTTAATGTCAGCAATTACATTACTAATATTATTATGATCGATTAAAATGTTGGGGGTTGCTGGAATTACTACCTTTCCATGCCTTCGGAATAGTTGGATATGGGTTGAATTAGTAATAATGCCCCACTGAACGGTTTTACACTTAGGAGCAAGAAGATATCTTTTAATCTGTTCCTTAGTATCTAAGTATTGGCGAGTATTTAATGATAAGTTTATTGGAACACCAGCATCTGTTGCGCGTCCCTTCACTTCAACCAGTAGGTAAGGATTAGTTTTAGAAATTAAAAAAATATCACCGTCATTGTTTTTACGAACTGCGAAATCTACCTTGTCAGCACCTTTACCTGTCCCAAACTGGGGAAATCGCTCTTGATTATTAAATCCGAGCGCTTCTAAAAGGGGTACTACAAATTGATGACTTACAATAGGCTCATGCGCTTTGGCTGGAATAGAGCCTAAAATATTATTCCAATTTAAACTTGTATTTAACATTAAGTAATACCTAAGCGGAAAGAAAAAGCCTTTTTCTTTCTCAATGTAATCACGTTTGTTAATGAGTGTACCTCCGTATTTGTACGCATAAAATTCTTTTTAACTTAACAGCAGAGTTATAAGTTAAGCGATTTCACGATTAATTTAAAATCTGCACTGAGGCGCGATCGCATCCCCACACACCCAACAGCGCAGCACTTTGAGCTATTCTGGTCAACAGCAGCAAGAAGAGATAATCCATAATGCAGCCAGCTTTGCACATCAGCACCAAAGTCTTACCAGGCAACAAAATCGAAATTTCAACCCCTGACTTGCCAGTGGGTGATGCTGTAGAAGTGTTCGTCATTCTACCAGAAACCCCTATCTCCAGTCGCCGTTCTGCAATAGACTTACTTGATGAATTACCAGGTCAAAGACTATTCAAAACGACCCAGGAAGCAGACCAGTATATTGAGGAGGAGCGCAATGCGTGGGAACCCTGACAATTCCATCATCTAGCCTAGTTTATGCAGACACTCAGATTTTTATCTACAGTGTTGAAAAGCATCCGATTTATTGGTCAATCTTGCGACCATTGTGGTTGCAGTCTCGAACTGGCGACATTGAAATTGTTAGCAGTGAACTAACATTACTGGAAACATTGGTTGCCCCTATAAAGAATGCTGATTCTCTTCTAGTGAATGCTTATGAAACGCTACTTTCGTCTACAGAAATTCGACTGATTCCTCTTACGAAAGCGATTCTCAGGGATGCTGCACATCTGCGTGCTACTACAAATCTTAGAACACCAGATGCTCTTCATGCTGCCACTGCTCTTGCTACAAGTTGCAGCATTTTTCTGACGAATGATAGCGGTTTCCGTCGTGTTGCTGGTCTACCTGTAGTTCTCCTTAGCGACATTGCAGCAACTTGAATCAAGTAAATCGATTGAGTATAGCAATAGAGCAATCACATCCTCTCCCCAAAAGCGCCATCGCAAAATTTATTTCCCTGCCTACGATGATTTATCTAATGGTCCCAGATCATTAGGCAAATCATTAATCGACCACTGTAATATCCGACAGAGTGCTTTTACCTGTGGCAACGTGAGTCTAGCTTCCTGGTAACGTCCAGTCTCCCAGTTGCTCACCGTCTGAACGGACACATCAACAGCCACGGCAACATCCCTCTGAGTTAGATTCAACTCTTCTCTGCGTTTCTTTAACGGGGACTCCTGCTCTAGCTCTAGCTTTTCCGTCATTTTGGCATTCTATATAATTACCTTGTATAAGCTGCTTGACAAACAAACTATAAGCGGCTTATATTGGAATGAAGAACAAAAGGATAGGCAACCGAAAAGCCGCCTAAATGCCTTCTTTGATGCCTGCCCTGTCCTCAGTGTCTTATATAACTGTCATTCCACCAAGAACTGACACGCGATCGCATGATCGCTATCTTTGCCTGGGGTGGTTAGCGACACCCTCGTAAATATCCATTCAAAACCCATAACTAAGTAACTCACAGCTATGACTGGGAGAATCTTATGACGTATTACGCCAAACTCCATCCTTGGTGCATCATCCGTTCGCTTCCGAATATGCGATCTCTGATTATCGCCCGTTTTCGTCGCAGCGATGCCGAAGCGCATCTGCAAATTCTCAAAGCGAATACTCCAAACGTTCCCTATTCCATCATTTTCGACACAACCCCAGAAACCAGCGACTCAATAGCCAAACCTGGAGTGAATTGATTATGACAACATTGTTTCGCCGGATTCAACCACCAAAGACATTTCGCCTCACTGTTGCACTCTTGGCGAAATACCTGAAAATACCAGAATCCTTAATTGTGCAATTCGAGTGTTGGCAAAATGTACTATTTGTACATCGCACAGATCGCGGCGGACAATTTGTGAGTTATCGTCAATTGCGACTCTGGTGGGATGCCATCGCGCTTTTATTCCAAACGTGCCACACCCCTACCGCACTCCAACAACTCGGACTTGAGATTAAAGAAGACAGCCAGAAATTCTCCGACTACTACCAAGAGATGATGGAAAACCTCCGCCAACTTTGGGTAAAACGCCGAGACTATCTGGGCAGCTTACCAGGAAAGGAAAGCGCCGCATAAAGTCAGTAAAATTGTACCTTTGGAGAAGCGCGAGAGCGAAGCTTATGCAGCCTTACCGCAAAAGCGCGATCGCTATCCCACACCCAACGGCGTAAACTGCTCTGTGCGGCTTCCGCCCAGAGACTTGCGGCGGGAGAAGGCACTGCGGGGTAGGACGCGCAACACTTCCTCAACCGTTGTGATCCCATTTGTCACCTTTTCTGCGGCTGCCATCCCGAAAGAGAAAAATTTGATTTCCCGTAGGTAGCGATTCAGCTGCGTCATCGTGCCGTCATAGATAATTTCGCGCACCGTATCATCGATGTCCAGCAACTCAACAATTGCCTCTCGCCCCAGATAGCCAGAATTGAAACACTTGGAGCAGCCCTTACCCTTTCGCCAAGTGGTTGAATTTGCTTGACTTGGCTCTAAACTCAGTACCTGCAAATCCTTCTCCGTTGGCTGATAGGGTGCTGCACAGTGAGGACAGACTCGGCGCACTAATCGCTGAGCCACAATTCCCAAGAGGGCATCACTAATTAAGCCAGGATCTGGGCCAATATCTTTGATCCGGGGAATCGCACCCGGAGCATCATTGGTGTGCAGCGTCGTAAAAACTAAGTGACCCGTTAGCGCCGCCCGAACTGCGGTTTCTGCGGTTTCGTGGTCGCGGATTTCTCCCACCATGATGATATCTGGGTCTTGGCGTAAAATTGATCTCAAGCCTGCCGCAAAGGTCATCCCCGCCGCTTCATTGACCTGGGTTTGAGTAATGCGGGGCAAAATGTACTCCACCGGGTCTTCTACCGTCACGACATTGACGTGTTCCCTGGCGACGGATTGCAGACTGGTGTACAGCGTACTGGTTTTACCGCTCCCTGTCGGGCCAGTGAGGATAATCATCCCTTGGGGCTGTTCCAACCAGGTTTTGTAGGTTTCGAGGGTTGTGGGAGTGAAACCTAAGTTTTGGATTTTAGAAAAGGGGTTTTTGCGCGGGAGTAAGCGAATCACCGCTTTTTCCCCACCCACGCAGGGAAGGGTACTGACGCGCATATCCATTCCCAGTTCTAATTCTTCGCCAGAAGCATATTTCTCTCCAATCCGTCCATCTTGAGGGCGGCGGCTTTCGGCGATGTCGATTTCAGACATAACTTTGAGGGCGACGATGACCTTGCGGCTGACATCGACTGGCAGAGTGGTAATGTCCCGCAAAACGCCATCAATGCGATAGCGGACTCTCAAGCCTTCTGGCGCGGGTTCCATGTGGATATCGCTGGCGCGGTTCCGCAATGCACCGGAAATCAGGGTTTTCAGCCGTCCAATCTGGTCAACTGCTTTCGAGAGGTATAGCTCAGTTGTTTCGCTGATGTTTTCTTGCTCTTGCTCGCCCGTGAGGGGATTCACTAAGGGAGTCGAGGAAATACGTTTGGGGTCTAGGTTTTGGGTGTGATACCAGGTGCGATAGCTCTTGTCGGCAATTGGGATAATTTTGATATCGGTTAAAGTGCGATCGCTCAGTTCTCTAATCGTCTCCACAGAAAGAGCCATCGGACTTCCCAAGTAGTAACAGTTTCGCCACAGCAGCAGCGGAACCACCGGAGGCAAAAACTTTCTATCTGGAAATTCTCGAAAAAATCGGTAACTGACTTCCCGATCCAACAGCGCTAAGTGGAGTGTTCCTTGCTCGTCTACCAGGAGTTTTAGCGCTTCTTCACAGTTAATTTCACGATTTTTCAGCCGTTGCCAAGCGGATGAAGCAGGAGAGGAGGTTTGCATTCTTGTTTCCAGCGAAAAATCAACAGCTGGGAGTTGAGACTACACCAGCCTAACTTAGGCGATCGCTCTGTGACATCAGAAGCGTAGGACAAAGTCCGAGGCTAAGCGATCGCGTTTTATGGAGGGAATGCGATCCTCATAGCCACTGAAGTTGCGGCTACAATGAGCAAACAATGAGTGGGTGAAGTAGAACAATAGACTCATGGCTAAAAGAGACCCTGCCAAGTTGAAGAAAGTGTCTGTGAGCCTTCCTTTCGGTATCGGTTCAGCTGAATGGGAAGCTGACTTGACAGAGCGCAAGGCAGCGTGGTCGCTCTACGTTGAACTCGTCACGCGCATTGCTATTCAGCCTCTGGAAGCTGACCAAGGACTGCTGCGCGAAGCATTGACATCGCTATATAGTCTATTCGGAACAACGCGCGAAATACTGAAAGAGGCTGGACCAGACGTTGGCGCTTCGCACGATTCAGTTGGGGGCATTGCGATTGCTGTACTCAATAATGGGCTTCGCCCCTTCCTTGCCAAGTGGCATCCACTTTTGCAGGCATGGGAGGCACAGCGTCCTACTCAGTTGAGTCCCAAGGAAGATGAGCAGAATTGGCCAGAGGAACATAAATTGCGTGCTGAACTAGAATCGCTTAGAAAGGAATTAGAGCAATATGCCAACGCCCTGGCAATCATCACTGGAGTAAACGACTAAAAAGAGAAACTTCTGAATGAATAATCAACCCCAGTTCGATGTATTCCTGGCTCACAATAGTCTGGATAAACCTTTAGTTAAGACCATTGCCAATAAACTTAAGCGGCGTGGTTTGAAGGTGTGGATAGATGAAGAGCAAATTCCACCAGGACGCCCCTTTCAGGATGTAATCCAACAGGCCATTCAAAACGTCAAATCTGCCGCTATCTTCATCGGTCTAACGGGATTAGGAAAGTGGCAGATACTAGAACTTCGATCACTAATCAGCCGATTCGTAGATGCAGACATCCCCGTAATTCCCGTCTTACTGCCAGGGGTTGAGAGAATTCCCGAAGACTTTCCCTTTCTTCAGCAACTAAATTGGGTGAGTTTTGGCACTGGGATAGATAATGATGAAGCGTTAGACAAGTTAGCATCGGGGATTTCCCAGCAGCAACGAATCCATCCCCATGAAATAGAACAGAAGTCTCTAGAACTTGGCACTCAAAGTGTTGCCAAGGACTTGCCTCCAGTAGGAAACAAACTTATATCTGTGCCACCTACTAAAGCCTTTGAAATATTCTTCTCATACGCTCACGAAGATGAAAAACAGCTTGTTCAACTAGAAAAGCAGCTTCGTCTTCTGGAGCGGCAGGGCGTGATTACGACATGGCATAACCGGAAAATTGGCGCTGGAAAAGAATCGAAGAATGAGAGAGACGCACACCTAAATACAGCTAGTGTAATTTTGCTGCTGGTTAGTGTAAATTTTATTAATTCGGTTGATTGCTGGAATGTTGAGGTACCACGGGCAATGCAACGCCATGAAGCCAAAGAAGCCCGTGTTATTCCTATAATTCTCGACTTTGTTGATTGGAAAAGCGCACCGTTTGGCAAGCTTAAACATCTGCCCAATGGTGACAAACCGATCAAGGGGAGAAATCGTGAGCAAGCATTTTGGAGTGTTGCTAAAGGTATTCGAGAGGCAGTTGAGGAACTGGCTGAAAACCGATAGACACATAACTGTCCTTTACTGGCACTGCGTCAGTGGGGCTAGATAAGGTCTTTGAAATTTCAAATGCGCTCAATTTAAAAGGTAAGTCATACAACGTTTAAATTAACAGATGCTGAGGTCAATGCCGTCTACTAAAGAAATCAAAGTTTTATATTGCTGCTCTGACTCAAATACAGATGAAGAAAAGCGGCAGAAACTCGAGAAGCATCTCAGTAGTTTGAAGCAGAAGGGCGTGATTACTACCTGGCACAAAGGCATGATCAGCGCGGGAAAAGATTGGGAAAGTGAGATTTATACCCAGATGGACACCGCTGATATAATTTTGCTCCTGATTAGCTCGGACTTAATATATTCGCAGGATTACTGGAACATTATGGTGAAGAGGGCTATGGAACGGCACAATGCTCGACAAGCCCGTGTTATCCCTATTCTGCTCACTACGGTCGATAATTGGCGCTCTGCGTTCGGGTTCAGCAATCTCAAAGCTTTGCCTGAAGGGTCTGAGGGTGAAAAACCTGTGACCAAGTGGGGACATCACGATCATGCTTTTGCGAATATTGCTAAAGGTATCCGGGAGGTAATAGAGGAAATTACCGCTTCTCCTTTTTCTTTAAAATCTTATCCGCAGGTTAGGACAGGCATGACTGCTATTGCAAGAACTCTTGCAAATGTACCAGATGTTAGCATTTTTCTCTTACCTAAAAAATCAAGAGCGCGTCGGCGCAATAGGGCAGGTGTGACACGTTCTCTAGCACCTTTTGTAATTGGGGCATTAGGTGGAACTATAGCAATAAGCCAACTATCCCATCTAGTAGGAAATTCTTCATTAGTACCTAATCTAACTTTAAGGTCAACGAAGAACGTAACTTCTATTGGTTGGATATGGATAGGTACTGTTAACAATAACTCAGGTAATTTGTCTGTTGGAGAGCCACTGATTGAAATCTCGTCTGGTCAGCCAGCTCCTACCGATTCCCTTGGTGTTCCATCAATAAGAGCAGTCGTGACTGTTAAGAATAAGGCTAATTTAAGAAAGGATAAATCCCAGTTTGCAGAGCAGTTAGGTCAAGTTAACCCTGGAGAAAAGCTAGTTATCCTCAAAGTAGAGCCTTTAGTAAACCATAGTTCCAATTCACCCCGTATGAAAGTGTGGGCGGAAGTCGGTAGGTGCGATCACGCTTGTGATAATTGAGAATACAGTCACTATTGAATGTTGCTTGTTGCGAGGCGCGATCGCACTGTAATGCAGGGGATGCGATCGCGAAAGCTCCAAACTTCATCCTCCGTCATTTTTTTGCTGCCCAGATTAGGAAAAGAAACAGCTAAGTAATAATAAAGGCAAGTGTTGTAAAAGCGAGTAGATAGCAATGGTAACTTCTACAGTTATCTCAAAGGAATACTCACTAGAAGATTGGATGCTCAATCCCCCAGATAATACAGAGTGGGTGGATGGAGAATTGGTGGAGAAAAACGGAGTGACACTCAAGCATAGCCGGATTCAGGGTAATGTGTACTTTTACTGGAGAAGTTACAAAAACTCCAGCGGACAAGGAGGACAAGTTTATACAGAGGTTCCTTGTCGCACTAATAAGCAAGGACGTTCTCCGGATGTTGCTTATCTGGCACCAGAACTAATTAACCAGTTTGGCGAACCTGCTGTATTTCCCCAGAGTTTTCCACTAATTGCTGAAATTGTTTCGCCTACGGATATTGCTGAAGATGTAATTGCTAAATCTCAAGAATATTTACAATCTGGTGGGGAGGAAGTTTGGCTGGTGTTTCCTGAGAATCGTTGGATTATTGTAGTTACTCAAAATCAGCGACTTGTATTTATTTCTGGTGAAGTTGCTAGCACTCAAGTTGTGCTACAAGGCTTTAGCGTGGCAGTCGATGAATTATTGGGGTGAGGTATGGATTATTTAATTTTTAAAAGTCAAAAAGTAAAAAGGGTGGGCACTGCCCACCCTTTTTAGAAGGTTAAATTAAAGGGTTAAAGATTGGGCATTGGTTTCAATCAATTTTGCCAAATCTTGCAGGAAAGCAGCGGCATCGGCACCGTAGATAATCCGGTGGTCGGCGGTAAGATTTACCTGCATCTGTCGGCGCACTCCCATCATTCCGTCTTCCGTGGCGACGACTTGAGGACGCGACGCGCCAATTGCCAAGATAGCACCTGTTCCCGGCGGCAAGATGGCATCAAACTTGTCTACCCCATACATCCCCAAATTTGAGAGGGTAAAGGTGCCAGAACTGTATTCTGCGGGTTGCAGTTGCTTGCTTCTGGAGCGTTCGACTAAATCTTTCCAAGTACGAGATAGAGAGTAAATATCCTGCTGGTCGGCATTTTGCAGAACTGGCGTAATTAAGCCGCCGCCATCCATTGCCACGGCTACGGCAACGTTAATCGCACTGTGATACTGAATTCCCTGGTCTGAGAAGCTGGCATTCACCAAAGGATGTTTTTGCAAGGTTACGGCTACTGCTTTGGCAAGTAGCCCGGTCATGGTGACACCTTTGGATTTAATCTGCTTGTAGAGCTTATCTAGATTATCCGTGGTGATGGTATAACCGACGCGGAAGGTAGGCACTTGCAGGCTTGCCATCATATTCCGCACCACAGCGTTTTGCAGCGTGTTGAAGGGGACAACGCTACCGGGAACGGCAACGGCGGGTACGGTGGCTGCGGCGGCGGGTTTAACGGCGGGTGCGGCTGACGGGGCTGCAACGGGTGCTGGTGGCGGGGAAGCTACGGGCGTCATTGTCGGTGTGGCAGTTGTCCCGACGGGTTGTTTACCCTTATTCGCCAATGCTTCTACATCTTCTGCGACAATCCGACCGTGGGGGCCACTGCCTTGCAGGGTACTCAAATCGACGCCTAGCTCTTTGGCTAACTTCCGGGCGCGGGGGGAGACAATGCTGCGTCCATTGCGACGGGCGGCGGCTGGTGTCGTTTCTACGGGGGCTGGGGCTGCGGGGGCTGGGGTTGCGGTGGGTTGGGCGGGAGCGGATTCGTTTACCGATTGCGTTGCGGGGGCGGAACCAGGAGCCTGTTGCTTAGCTGTTTCGATTTCGGCTTCGGTTTCGGCGACGAGCGCGATCGCAGCCCCGACCGGAGCTGCTTCACCGGCAGGTACGATAATGGTGGCGAGATATCCTTCGTAGAAGGACTCCACATCCATATCAGCTTTGTCCGACTCGACAACCACCACGGTTTCGCCTTTTTCCACTTTGTCGCCGGGAGATTTGACCCAGGAGACAATTTTGCCTTCGGTCATGGTGGAACTAAGGGCGGGCATGAAAACTTCGTGAATCATGGGGTGTCTTCCGAATCGACAGTCTATATAAACAAGATTAAAGCCAGATTGAATTGTATCTTGACCGATGGTCATTACAACTATCCGACTCTACAACAGTCTATTGAGTTTGTATCCTTCAACGCCGAATTCTCCGGACGCTGGGGCGGCTGGATAGAATTGGATAGAGAAAACTAATTCAAACTCTCTATTATAACGATGTCTGGCAAGTTTAAATCCCTTTTGGTGTTAGTCGGTATGGCACTGGGCTTGAGTGCTTGCAGCGTCGGCGAAAGCACTCAATCAACTCCCATCCCTGCCAGCAGTCCGAGTGTTGAGCAATCCTCCCAACAGGTGAGCCAAAATGCACTTAAGAATACACCTGTTGCAGGGACTGAGCGAACTAAGTATAAACCGATACAGCTACAAGAGATAAAGTCTGCTAACTCCTTGAAGGGAACTGACCCGAAAGCGATCGCAATTGCTCACTTCGGTCAAACTGAATCCGAGGGGGGGACGCGGGAAGTTACGCTTGAGTATCCGCAACAAAATCTAGCGGTTGTAACGATTACCCAAACCGGCGTTGCAGATGACTCTGTCGGTGCTATCAGGCATCGCGTTGAATTAGTGCCGACCTCCCCATCAGCTCAAACAGCCAAGGAATGGAAACTTGCATGGGCTGGTTCCCAAGTCAAGTGCCATGTGGGGCGAGGTCATCAAGATTGGTCAACTCAAAATTGTCAGTAGATGCCCCAATAACGGCTAATGGCTAATGGCAATCTCCGAATTACCCATTAGCCATTAACGATTCGTATTAAATTTCCCCGCGAATTTCTTCCACAATTCCATCGCGCAGGAGAATTTCCACCTGCATTTTTTGAATCAGATTATCTCCCGGCTCTACTTTAAAAAAGCCTTCAATCTGACCGTGATTCACTTCGTCATTGAGTTCTATCAGCTGCACTTGTTGCAACTGTTGCAGAAGTTGATTTTTCTGCTCAAGCAGTTCGCTTTTCTTTTGATTAACCTGGATTTGGATATTGTCAATTTGTTGCATCACTTGCGGGCCAGGGGGTTGCAGATTCTGCTTTTGAATTTCTGAGATTGCCCGCTGTCCTTGCATTTCAAGCTGTTGCAACTGAGAGTCAAGCTGGTTAATTTGCGCCTGGAGTTGCTGCTGTGCTTCCTCTTTCCAACGAGGAGTAACAACGGCCTTGATTGTAACGGGTCGCTTTAGCAGCAGGTGTGATTGAGAAACATCCATATCCGTTTTGCTTGGAAAAATTAAAGAGTAAAGGTTTGTAGGAAAGGCGCTCAGGATGAGGGCTAAAGGATGAAGGCGGTGTGTGTAGTTCGCACTACACTTCATCCTTCAGGCTTTTTTCCAACTTTCCGACCAAATCAGGCAAACATCCCGTCGATCATATCGCGGTAGCGTTCCATTACGACAGGTCTGCGGATTTTCAACGTCTGGGTCATCATGCCATTTTCAATGGAGAACGGCTCCAGAATTAGCTTGAACAGACTTATCCGGTCATCTGGGCGATAACCAGGGCGATTTTGCACCTCCCGGTTTAATTCTTTCTTGAATAATTCCTGAACAATCTTACTATTCAGGTCAATTTCTTGAGTGGATGCAGTAGGGAGATTGCTGGGTGAGGAAGTTTCCTCTGGGAGGCGCAAGTACAGATTGTTGTCTGCTGCCCACTTTTGCAAAGCTTCCAGATTGGGGACAATTAAAGCACCAAGCGATCGCTCATCTTGACCCACCAGCACAATTTGGTCAATATAAGGACTCCGCAGACAGGCATCTTCAATCGGCTGGGGTTCGATGTTTTCGCCGTTAGTTAAAACTATCGTATCCTTCGCCCGACCTGTCAGCACTAAGTCATTCGCCTCTGTTAGCCAACCCAAGTCGCCGCTATCAAACCAACCTTCAGCGTCAATTGCCTTGGCAGTCGCTTGGGGATTTTGATAATATCCCTGCATCACTTGCGGCCCTCGTGCTAAAACCAGACCACGACTCCCAGCCGGAAGGGGTTTGCGGGTTTCGGGGTCAACAATTTTAATTTCCGTCCCTGGCAGGAATCGCCCAGATGAACCCCGCAAATTGCACCAAGACTGACGAGCCGTTAAGACGGGGGATGTTTCTGTAAGACCATAGCCCACCAGCACCTCAAGTCCAATAATTTCAAAGAAGTTTTCCAGGTGCATGGCGAGGGAGCCGCCGCCACTGATGACGTACTTTAATTTGCCTCCAGTAGCTTCTCGGATTTTTCCATACACTAATTTCTCGGCAAGCGCATGGGCAGGAGCCAAGGCAAGCATTTGGCTTCCAGCTAATAGCCGTTCTTGCATGGAGGGAGGTTGGGGTTGTAAGCGCAACTTGTGCCAAGTACGGCGAGCTTCAATGTAGCGCTGACTAATGCTTAGCAGATTTTTAACCAGTTTCTGCTTATTTGCCGGTTGTTCGCGAAACTGCTTCTGGACGCCTTCGTAGATAGACTCCCACAGTCGGGGAACAGCGATTAAATAGTGGGGTTGGAATTCTTTAAAGTCTTTTTTGATGTGGCGAATGCTCGTGTAAATCTGGGTGCAACCGTGGGAGAGGAAAAAGTATTCGCCAGTGCGCCCGAAGCTGTGCCAAGTCGGGAGAATCGTTAGGACAGGTTCGCCTGGTTGCGGCTGAACGATGGTTCCCAAGTTGGTAATCTGATGGAGCAGGTTGCCATGCGTCAGCATCACGCCTTTGGGCTTGCCTGTCGTACCAGAAGTATAAATGAGCGTCGCCAGCATTTCTCGGGTTTGCTTCACCGGCTGCAAGGATTGATTTTCCCCTGCTGCCATGACTCCAGAGAAGTTCAGCATTTTCAGGGTGGATTCTTCGGGCGGTTCTTCATCGGAGAGCAAGACGACTAGCTGAATTGGGAGGTCGTTGAGGCGTTCCCTGAGTTTTTTCAGCGTCTTCAGGTCTTCTACTACTAAAGTAGTGCTGCCGCTATCTGCCAGTATAAATAGTAACTCTTCCCGCTCTGCCTGAGAACTACGGACGATATCAACTGCCCCGGCGGTCATCGCCCCTTGGTCGGCAATAAACCAGCGCGGACTATTATCAGCAATCAGGGCAAGGCGTGATTCTGGCTGTACTCCTAATGCCTGCAACCCAGCGGCAAACTGTTGAATTTGCTGAGCTAGTTCGGTGTAATTTATAACTACTTCTGGTTGAGCGTGGGGGTCGTGGAGGGCAATGGTATTACCAAAGTGCGATCGCGCCAGCTGCCAGATAGCCGGTAGAGATTCCACCGAACTGTAATCTACCATGCGGCTAAGGTTAGCACGGTCTCGCTCGCTGAGTGGGAAGGAACTAGGGGCTTTTGACATATTCTATTAATCGCTGCAATCGTTAATCAGCTCTTTTTCCAAAATACTCCTCTGTTGCTTCAATAATAGGTTTTAGGGACAGATATTGATTGTGTCTATGTGATCTGTGGAGAGCGATCGCATTTGATTATTTGTAATAATTGATACTTGACTATTGCTATTTGGCAGTATATTCTTAGACAATGGGAATCCGTGCGCCCAAAAAAAACTGAAAGAGGCACACCCATAAATTTTTTTAAATGCAATACCTCAATACGATGAGGCGATCGTACTTACTCTCTATTAGATACGAGAAGCGATCGCATCTAAATACGGCTTAGCGAAAGAATGCGATTGCTCTAATCAGGTAAGTAGCTAGAATTAAGGGTTTCTTCGGGAGTAAAGGGAGGTTCAACCGGAAATGCATTAATTTCCAGTCTCGTTTCAGCAGCCGCTAATTCCCTTGCATCCTGATAGCACTCGTTAAATATCTCAGTAAAGTACGGTTGCAAGCTTGGACTTTCTTTGAACGCTTTTTTGAGTCTCTGGCGATGCTCAACGATACTTGCTAGCCAACTGTTCGAGCGTTTCTCTGATTGATAACTATATTTGAGGAGATGTATTAATAAAATCTTGAGGTTGCTGTAAACTGCGCGTTTCTCACTCCTTCCCATATCTTCAATTTCTTCTAGCAAGTTAGCGACATCAAGCGCCGAGAGTTGTCCTTCTTGCAAGAGGCTAGCGGTTGTTTCCAACCACAGATAATAGTCTTGTTCATATAGGTTGGAGAGATTGTTAGCAGTTATCGGTGCGGGTACTTCTTCAGGTAGCCTCACGTCATCTGGAGTAACCCACCCTAATAACTCTAATGCTTGAGCAACCTCTGGAAGCATCTCCCACAAAAAACCCTCCGGGGTTTCATATCCGACAGACCAAACAGTCCACCATCGGTAAGTACCATCTCTGCGTTTATCTGGCTTGAATCCAATTTCTTCACAGAACCAGCGTCCTAGCTTACCGTACTGGGAATTCACAAATCGGTAGCCACCGTTTACACCTGCTCTTTCTGCGAGTTGTGGGGCTGTAACTTTATGGTTAGGAGCGTGATACTGCTCTTGGAGCAATCGAAGCTGTGTTTCGCTCATGCGCGAACGAATTGCAGACAATCCCGCCACATACTCAGCAGTGACGGGTTTCTCTCTTAGGTTATAGATATAAACCATTACTACCTAAATAGTTATTAAGGCGAACATCAGAGTTGAAAAGGCTTATTTTTAATTTTATCCTGCACTCAACGGTCTGACAACTCACTAACTAACTGCATTTTTAAATAGAATTAATGAGCCAGGATGCTTCTGGATTCTCAATACTGGCTCATAACTCCTTCAGCAATTGATACACGCGATCGCGCCATCATTTAGCTTTGGAATAGTTGTCTTTTTGCACTTGTTTGATAACTTCCTTGAAGGACAACTGGACACCCCAAACATCGCTGAAGAAGCGCTTTTCTTGCTTCATCGTGTCGAAGAAACGGACGGCTTTTGCGGTGTGGCAGATTACTTTCTGTTATGGCGATCGCGTTATCATTACCTTTTTAATTTTGCGCCTGCTGAAACGCTTCTATCTTTTCCTTTCCCTCAGGAAGTTCAGAGCCGACGACATAAAAATCTTGTGGATAGATCCAGTGGGTGCCTAGAGGCCCATGAATTTGAATTCCGGTCATGACGGCGTAGTTAAACACAGAGCGATCCAGAGTGTTTAAGAGGGATTCGACATCGTCGGAAATAATTTTAGATGCCAATTTTGTAACTTCTATTAAATCGGGTTTGTCGCCATAGGTAAGGGATGAAAGAATTTTCTGCCGGATAATTGTTTGTTCAATATCCTGCATATCCATTTCTAGTTTCAGATGACCAGATGCCAATTCTTTAACGACTGTTTCTAATGCTCCACAAGCGTGAGAAACTTTTTGAACGCCATCTCGATAAACCTTACCAATCTCGCCATGTCTAGAAATAGCGATATGGGGCATCGCATAGAAGGTAAAACGACGGATACCATCAACGATAGGGGTATGGTCAGTTGCAGCGGCTAACCCAGTTTTCCCCATCATGACGAACCCGGCTAAGCTGCAACAATTAAAAGTTTTCCCCCAGTATCGAATTACTTCAATGAATAGAGGTTCGGCGACTTCATCCCGACAAATTGCTATCATTCCCATCGTGTTTTCGTCACAAAAACCGTAGGCGCTCAAGCTTTGGAAAGTCTTTCTCATGTACTTGCTCATGGGGACTGCCCCTGGAAAGTGAGTTTGCAGCGTTTGATGAAATGCTGGAAACACGTTAGGGTCATATCCATTGAGCGTTTGGGGGATAGTTTCGCCAAGCTGGTTGACGTGATGGGTCATCTCTTAACTTCTCCTAAAGAGCTTGCGAAATCCGTCATTGAGTAGCTTAAACTTAACTTCACACCCGTCCTTGAGGATTCGGGCAATATTATTGGTTTTAACACTAGATGAGTGAGAAAGCTCCTGTCCTTGCCATTTAAAAGGTTGGTGAAGCCTCCTGACTCCCTCAGCTAAAGCGTTTAACCACAAATTTTAGACGATCAACGATCAACGGTTGCGTCGCCTCTTTAACGGATGCTTGACTATCAGACGAATGCTGCATCCGATTGAGCCAGCATTCGGCTTCAAATTAGTTGTCTTTTTACACGTGATTTGGTGGCTTGATTGAAGTGCAACTGCACGCCCCAAACATTCCTAGTGAAGCCCTCTTCTTGCTTCATCTTGTCGAAGAACCCAACGGACTTCAGCGAGTAACAGGCTACCTTCTGTTATAGCGATCGCCAATATCCTTTGAACACATTTCCCACATTGCACCATACCCCAAAAGTAGTATTTTTTGCCTACTAACCACTTCAGGAAACGAGAGGTAAGCTCTTACCTTGCGTACCTTTGCGCTAACCTTTGCGTACCTTTGCGTTAAAAAATTAACCTTTATTCTCTCGTTTCCACAGTCCCCGCACCAGCCGAATCTCATCAAAAGTATAGATTTCCCCCAGAGAATCTCGAATCTTTGAGAGTGAAGCAGCACCTACCTCTTGAATTGCTTTTAAAATGGGTTCTTGACGTTCTATCGGCACTAATGAGTTTAAATCCACAGGCTGATTCATCGAAATCAGTTCTGCTAGATGATCTAAGATAGTCCCTATACGCAAGTTACGTTTTAGAGCAATTTCTTGAATGCTCAAACCTTGCCTATATAAATCCAGCGTAGCTAACTGGGTGTAGGTAGGGTGATTTTTTTGAGGAATTGACCCAACAGAAGTTGATTTAAAAAGCCCTTGTTCTTTACAATAAGTTTGAATTTCGGTAACAAATCGCTCACCGTATTGAGCTAATTTATAATCCCCAACACCGGAAATTTTGCCAAATTCCGGTAAGCTTTTAGGTTGCATTTGAGCCATCAGCTTTAGCGTAGAATCTGCAAAGACGACGTAGGGAGGTACGGATTGCTCATCAGCGAGTTGTTTGCGAAGCTGGCGCAATTGTTCATACAGCATTTCTACTTCTACTGCCATTTGAGGCGATTCATCAATTGCAGTAACAATTGGAACGGCAATCTGCACCTCACGCTGACGCCGCAAAATTTCCCAGCTTAAAGCATTGAGCTTCAAGACAGAATAACCGTCAGTGGTTTGATCGACAAGTCCTTGATGCAAGAGCGATCGCCCTAACATCTTCCAATCCTCTACACTTTTATCAGTGCCGATGCCGTAGGTAGAAAGTTCCTGATGCCCATTCTGAGAAATCTTTTGATTTTTTGAGCCGCGCAGCACATCGATAATGTAATTCATCCCGTATCTTTCTTTGCATCTGGCGACACAAGAAAGAAATTTCTGCGCTTCAATTGTCCAATCTTGCACTGGTTTAGGAAAACGGCAGTTGTCGCAGTTGCCGCAATTCCCCGCAAAACGTTCGCCAAAATAACCCAATTGAATTGTGCGGCGACAGTCTGTCCCTTCCGCATAATCAATTACCTGCCGCAATTGTTGACGAGCAATTCTTTGCTCTTGCGGGTCAGTTTTTTGGTCGATAATATACTCAATGGTCTTCAAATCGCCGTAGCCAAAAAACACAGTACAACGCGCAGGTTCTCCATCTCTTCCTGCCCTTCCAGCTTCTTGATAATAACTTTCTAAATTGCGCGGCAAGTCGTAATGAATGACAAAGCGCACATCTGGCTTATTAATTCCCATGCCAAAGGCAACCGTTGCTACCATCACTCGCACGTCATCTCGAATAAAGCGAGTTTGATTGGAAGTCCGTTCTTCATCATCTAGCCCCGCATGATAAGGTAGCGCTGAGATGCCATCTTTTTGTAGCCGAAAGGCAATTTCATCCACGCGGCGACGACTGAGGCAATAAATAATCCCGGAACCTTCAGTGGTGCGGATTTGCTTTAAGAGTTGGGAGTAAGCTTGTTTCTCTTTTGGCTGAACTTCGTAGTAAAGATTCGGGCGGTTAAAGCTGGCAATGTGAATACTGGGTTGCCTGAGTGCCAGCTGTTGGATAATATCTTGACGGACGCGATCGGTAGCGGTGGCGGTGAGTGCTAAAAAGGGCACATTTGGATAGCGTTGGCGCAATTGTCGCAATTGCCGATATTCTGGGCGAAAATCATGTCCCCACTCAGAAACACAGTGCGCTTCATCAATCGCAATTGAGTGAATTCCAATTTGGTGTTGCACCGAATCCAAAAATGGCAGGAATTTTTCTGAAAGCAGTCTTTCTGGAGCAACATAGAGTAGCTTGATTTGACCGCTTTTAATCAGTTTTTCGCGGTGCTGTACTTGTCCCCAACTGAGACTACTATTGAGAAATGTCGCGCCAATGCCGTTATCTAGCAACGCTTCCACTTGATCTTGCATCAAGGCAATTAACGGCGACACGACCACGGTTAACCCAGATTTCAGGAGTGCTGGTAGCTGAAAGCACAAAGATTTTCCCCCACCTGTAGGCATCACAACCAGCAAATCCTGGTTTTGTAGCGCTTCTTGAATAATCTGACGTTGCCCAAGGCGAAAGCTGTCGTAGCCAAAGAAATGTTTAAGTGCCTGTTCGAGAGAATGAAACTGGGGCATCTTCCGAAGGATGAAGGATGTTAGCAAAGCGGCGCATCCGCGCAGGATCAAAAGGATGAATGAAGAAATTCCGAATTCTCTGTAAAGGAGTTCCAGAGTCGTGTGGGCATCCAAAACTGCTGCCCGAAATTGGTTGCGCTAACGAGAGCCTGCTTTACGAATCATAATGATACTTGGAAAGTCTATTAGTAAATTAACCCATGCCGAAAGCAATCTGGAATGGTACGGTTTTAGCCCAAAGCGATCGCACCGAAGTTGTGGAAGGAAACCACTACTTCCCCGCTGATGCTATCAACCAGCAATATTTCAAAGATAGCGACACCCACACCAGCTGTCCTTGGAAGGGTAAAGCCAGCTACTACAGCATCGAAGTCGATGGGCAAGTCAACAAAGATGCGGCGTGGTACTATCCCCAAGCCAAGGACGCCGCTAAGAACATCGAAGGATACATTGCCTTCTGGAAAGGCGTCAAAGTCGAAGCATAAGTTTCCTCTAGGGCATGGCAGTGCCATGCCCTACACCGGGAAGGAATTCCCTATCACCTTGCCCGATTCCAAACTACGTCTTCCACAAGAGGGATGTGATGTCCTCCTGTTTGCTCAACCATCTGTGTAGACGCTATCAAATTAGAGGAGGGGCGATGCAACTTGGTGACAAAGTAGCACTAATTACAGGTGCGGGTTCGGGCATCGGCAAAGCAGCAGCGGTGCTACTGGCGAAAGAAGGTGCAAAAATCGCAGCCCTAGGACGGACTGAAGACGAACTCAACGAAGTCGTTGCCCAAATCCAACAAGCCGGTGGAGAAGCCATCCCGGTACTCGCTGACATCTCCGAAACAGAGGAGATGCAACAAGCGGTGCAACAAATAATAAATCAATGGGGACGCCTCGACATTGTATTTGCAAATGCTGGAATTAACGGCGTCTGGGCACCGATAGAAGAGCTAGAGCCAGAAGAATGGGACAAAACGATCAAAGTCAATCTGAAAGGCACCTTCCTCACCGTTAAATATGCCGTGCCTTATCTCAAGAAACAAGGTGGATCTGTCATTATCACCTCCTCAGTTAATGGCACGCGGATGTTCAGCAATACCGGCGCAACTGCCTATTCTTGCACCAAAGCCGCCCAAGTCGCCTTCACTAAAATGGTGGCACTGGAACTGGCAGAACATGGCATTCGTGTCAATGTAATTTGTCCGGGAGCAATTGATACAAAAATTGATGAGAACACCGAACGCCGCGACTTAGATGAGGTAAGCGAACCCGTTGAGTTTCCCGAAGGACAAATCCCCTTAACCGATGGCAAACCCGGAACTTCTGAGCAAGTCGCCCAGTTGGTCTTATTTCTAGCCTCAGATAATTCTAGCCACATCAGCGGCACCGAAATTTGGATTGATGGTGCCCAATCGCTGCTAGTCGGTTAAATCCAGTGACATTTTAATCAATCGGGAATTTAACTTTAGGAAAATGCTGGTAATGGCGGTAGTTTCTGCTATGATAGTAAACGCCATGAGCGGATGTGGCGGAATTGGCAGACGCGCTAGATTTAGGTTCTAGTTTCGCAAGAAGTGAAGGTTCAAGTCCTTTCATCCGCATGAGTGACAATTGATAACTCCGTAACTAACCGAGGCTTTTAGTCTCGGTTTTGTTTTGAGTGGGTTGCGTAGCACGGAGTCCGAGGCGAAGCCATCGCGATTTCCCCAAGCAGCAGCAAAGCGCGATCGCAACCAGAAATAAAATTATTGAGTCTTCAGCTTTAAATCTTGGCGCTGCTGCCAACGCTTCTTCAACTGAGATTTTTTCAACTCTCGCAGCCGCAGCCGCAACTGATTGACATTGGGATTCTGTTTACCATAGCGCCAGCTGACATAAGCCTGGGTAATCTCGTCAATCGCCTTAGCAGATTCCGGTGGCTGGTGTTGATACGCCAGATAAGCATACTCCAAGGGCGTCTGGGCTGGATGCTTGGCGTATCCCTGAGTGCGTAAATTTGCCAACAGTTCCTGGTAAAGACTTTCCATCGGAGGCAGCTTCGCTAACCAGCGACGGTACAGCCATACACGCACACCATTCCAAGCCAGCCAGCCCAAGAAACCCAGGCAAATGGCTAAAATGAGACCGGCGAATAAGCCTACCCAACCGCTAGATAACAGCGCCCACAGCCAGATGATGCCCCCAATTAACCAGGTAGCGATCGCACCGAACACGTTATTCAGCCAACTGGTGAGGGGTGAAGGCAACCAACCCGCAACCCACTTCCAGAATTGGCGTAACACGCTAAAAGTTTGGTCTTCTTCAATTGAAGGGGGGATGAGTGGATGCGTGGGAATCGGATCGAAAGCAAACCAACCGTTACTCGGAAAGTACACCTCCGTCATCATATAGGCATCGGTGTTGCGGACGATGTATAAGCCCGTGAAGGGATTGAACTCGCCAGGGGAAAAGCCCCCCACCAATCGCGCCGGGATGCCAATCGAACGCAACATGATGGTGAGGACGCTGGAAAAGTGGTCTGGATAGCCGCCTTTGTACTTGAAAAGAAATGCCTCGACTAAGTCTTCGTTTTCATCCAAAAATGGCAAGCTATTGGGATCTGGTGGAATTGTGTAGTTTTGTTTGAGATATTGAGCCAAGTAGAGGGCTTTTTCGTAAGGCGAGGTGATGGGTTTTCTCGACTTCGCTAAGATTTCTTCTGTTAGCTGCCGCACTTTGTCAGCAATTTGCGGAGGAACTTGCAGATAGTAATTTCGGATAGGTTTGGAATAGTCTGTGGACGCCTGCCCCAAGCGAGTGCGATCGCGGTAAGGGACTTCTGAAATTACCGTGTAGGTGAGTCCCTCCTGTAACAGTGCAGGCGATCGCACGCTGCCTTCTGTATCCAGTGCCACTCTTGACGTGGGGTAGTAAAGTTCCTTGGGAAACGCCAGGGCTGGCAGCAGATTCGCCATCTCAGACACCACCGTGTAGGTCTGAATCACCTCCCTGGTTTTCCCAGTAATGAACTGTCTGGGGATAAAAAATCGGTATGACCAAGGTGGACGTTGTACCGTCTGCGTTTGATTGTCGCGGGAAATCTCCCAACCTTGACCCGTGTAGCGGTCGAACCCCAGCACCCGCCAAAATCCCTCTGACTGGGAGCGTACCCGCATCAAAACCTTGGGCTTCATCTCTCCCCGCAGGTTCTGGTTAATCTTGCTGTTAAAGCCGTAGTAAAAGGTATCATCTACATTGCCAGGGCCAGTGTCTTGGTTTGACCCACCACCAGAACCTTCTTTGCCCTGTTTACCAGGGTTAACAATGCCACGGTTATTGTCAGGAAAATCTTTTTGGGCAAGATTGCTGGGGGCACTAACGGGAAATGTCTGTAGCTGATAGCTAGGAAACCGAGGCATTAGGGCAAAAATGGTCAACCCCAGCCCTACAATCGCTAAAAAATTGATACTGAAAAATTTCCAATTAAAAATTGGGGAATTCCCCTTTTTTAATTTTTCATTTTTCATTTTTAAGTGTTCCAAACCGAGCCGCGAACGGTAATCTAGCACCAATACCGGCAGCCCAATGCCTAAGAACAACAGCAATATGGGTGCAAAAGCGAACGTCTGGCTCACCGTTCCAGCAACACCCAACAAAATCAGCCCGATCACCATCGAATACCCCAAGTCCTTGCGACGAGGTAGATCGAAGCTATGCAGCACTTGCAGATGAATTAACAACTCTGCCAGCACCAGTCGGGTATCGTTCAGTTGCCCGAACAGATTTTTCAAGAAAACTGCCAGTGCCACCAACATTCCAATCGCCAGTAAGAACTTCACTGGCACATTGCGATCGCGTCGTCGATACCAACTCCACGTCGCCCCGGCAATGCTGAGCGGCACAGCCCACAAGCTAATCTGCGTCTCGGCTGCCACATCCGTCGCAATGATTCCTACCACCACGAGCGCCTGCACCAGCACCCGCAACAGAATGGATTCTTCCGTTTCGGGCATCGGCATTGCCGCTAGCCGCTGCCTAAACTGATTAAAAACTGGTAGACGCCGCATACTGGTGATTAGTCAATCGCTAATTGCTCATTGCTAATTGTTCTATCACAGTTAGCCATTCGCCATTCACCATTTAATTACCGACCGCGATCGCAAAAATCAGCGGTTGCCGATCCAGTTCCTGAAACTGAATTTCCAGAGGATAAGTCTGGTTGGGTTCCAAATCAAAGGATTCTACACTCAGATAGCCCGGATAAGTGCGCTGTGCCGTTGCCGAGCCTTGCGGGGTTCGTAAGGTTAACCTGCCGCCGCGAGGCAAGCGCGTCTCAATCCGGCATCTGGGAACCCGCCCCTCTACCTGATATTCCGCCCTGAGAGTCATCAGTCCAACAGTCGTCTCCCACTGCCGCTCTACCGGCTGCCGATCCGGAGATACAGGCAGCGTCAGGGCGTTGATGATTTCTCTCGCTGCCAATAAGGACAGCGCCATTTGTTGGCTGTCTGTCGCCTCTTCATAACGATTTGTAAACAGTTGCTGCTCTTGAGGTGAACGGGTCGGATAAAGCAGCACCAATCCTGCTAACTGGTTCAGTGCCTGGGGTTGCTCTGGAAATAAGGCACTGGCGGCACGCACCATTTTTGCTCCCTGTTGCAGCTGCGACTGCATCGCCTCCTGGCAGGAGTTTAGCAGTTGTGTTAAAACCGTTTCGGGTAGGGTGACTGGCAGTCTGAAGTTAGAGAGCTGCGGTGCCCATAGGGGAACCCAGCTGTTTACTTCGCGGTCTGAATAGTCAGGTTCATAATTACGAATCTCCGTCTCCCAGGGAAACAGGGGCGGATTCCGTTCAATTTCTGTTTGTAGTTTGCGCTTCAAAAGCGCATGGAAACGATTTTGCACAGTCGGTATTTCTCCTCCCAAGTTGAGTGGTTGACAGCCTTGGGTCGCTTCACCGAAGTGGTCGGTCACTACGCTCAAGTCTTCTGAATCCAGTGGGTCTAACGCATCCAATTCCAGCTCTGCCGCCACCAAGTCGTCTGTAGGAGCAGGCGGCTCTTGGGGTGGTGGCGCTGCTAGAGGATCGCCATCCTGTAGCAGCCTTGCCAGAAAGCGGTTGTCTATCGCTTCGGAATTGTTGTCTAGGTCACTATTCATCTTGAGATGCACTTGCTCCGGATACTGAACGATTGCGAATTTCCCAGGCAATCTCTAGCAGCTTGAACCACCGCTTTTCGACCTGGGAAACTGTACAACCCAAAGTTTGAGCGATCGCTGCATTTCCGAATCCCTGTTGCTTTAATCGTAGTAATTCCGCCTGCTCTTCGCTCAACATTCCTTGAAATGTTTGCCAGTGCTGAGGCGTCAAACCCAAATTCCGTTCCAAATCCGCTTCCAACCACTGATGCACCAGTTCCCAGCGCTGGGAAAGAGCAAATCGAATCAAATGATATTTGAAGCGTTGCTGCAAATAATCCCTCTGGCGCGGCGTCAACCCCAAAATGGCTTCAATTTCCCCAGCGGATAAATCTTTCAGGCGTAATGTAAAATAATCGGCACATTCATTTTGCTGGCGCTCTTTCAGATAAGCCAGCAACTCCTTAATCACCGTCTGGCGCAGGCTTTTTTCCAGCGGTTCGGATTCGTGAGCCACCATCGCCTCTCGCACCTGATGCACCGTCGCTTCATTCCAAACCGAGTCGGAATCATTAGCAGCCCCCTCTGCCGCCTGCTCCATATCCACGGAAGTTTCCGGGGGTTGTTGTTGCGAAAAAGTCTGCGCCCGCAGGATGATTAATTGCTGAGTGCGATGACCGGGCAAAGGAATGCGCCGCTTGCCGTAGCGCTCGGCAAAAGCCATGTACTCTGCCAGTTCCAACAAAGTATGAGGACGATATGCTGCACCCATTCCGCTTTCTCGTCGAAATGCGTTTAAGGACTCAGCATAAAATCCCTGCAAAAAATCTTCTATCAGAGTTAGCCGCGCCTGGTAGCTTGTAGGCACCTGCGACGGTGTAATGTAGCGATAGATAATCGCACTCAGGGTGCTGTGTAATTCTACCCGTCCCCGGTGTGCCCCCATTTGGTAATAATGAAGACATTGCTTCAGGCGGAGACGAGCCAGTGTTATTGCCCAGGTTTCGATATCTCCTGAGTCCTGAATTCGCTTACTCTCAGTGCAAATCCGACCGACTTCGCTAGCTATCCGCGCCGCAACCTCACGACAGTTCTGCTCCGAAGCCTTGGATGACTGTCGGAGTTCGTTAAATAGTAGTTGAAAGATTGCGTCCACCACTCCCTGGTAGATTTCCCCACAATGGCTAATTATTGTCAAGACCCTAGCATACCCAACTGCGACACGTTAACGGCAGAAGACCCCATATAGTCCTTATGAACTTAGACCAACAAATTCAAGCTCTGATTGACAAAGCGTCCCTCTATCGCATCCCACCCAAGTGGATTACGGAAATTGCACCCGTTCTCGTAGACTATGCGACTGAGCTGCAACATTCGGAGTATTACATTCTCCAAAGTCAGGAAGATGGTTGGCTGTTGACGACCCTTAGCAATCGCGCCCAACCCAATCTTGAAAAAAATGTAATCCACGCTTTTTCAACTTTAGAAGACGCCAACCTTTTCCCTTCGGTGCCAGATCCGGAAATTATTGCTTTGCCCGAACCTGTGACTCACATTTTGTTTGAAATGGTTGGCAGAGATATTGTAGATAGCACAATTTTCTTTGAAACTCCCGGTAATCGCACCACCGGAGCTGAAATTTTTCGGGAAAATCTGTTGAACCGGATTAAAGAACACCGGCAACAACATTGGCCTTCCGTCAACTCTAATCCCAGAAATTTGCCCCCCGATATCGCTTGAGTTATGGGCTTTTTGTAGGGTGGTGTTGTCCGCCCTACGAATCATTATCATTCTTTGAGCGTGTAACGCCGAACAATCAGTGCTAATTTTTAGATTTTTTAATGAACCGGATTCGGTACGCTGCGGCAAAGTCCATTAGATTAACTGACCGCCGTGGAAACGCCAACGAGGAAACAAAATTCGCATGATGGTTTGCGACGCCAGATAGACGCTAAGCCACACGAAACTGTAGTGCAGCAAAAACCATTGCAACGGTAAATCCCGTCCTACACCCGGTAAGCTAAATATTTTCACCAGCAAGACGATAAATACTGCTTCCCAAATCCCGGCAAGCAACTGTAAGACTCCAGGCCAATCTCGATCCCAACGGAATTTCTGGATATAGTCATACAGGAGATCCCAGGCGAGTCCAAAGACAGCAACATACCCGAGTATCCAGAAAAAAAGTGAGTCGGCACCGGGACCAATGATGCCCAAAGCAAAGGGCAACGTTACTAACGTGCCCACTGTTGCTAGTAGAACGAATCGGGTTTGCCAACGACCAAAAAGTGTTGGAGTCATGGTAAATTTTTAATCCACTTACCGCATCAGTTTTCAAGCTTTAGTTCGGGCAGTCCGGACGCTTCTTTTTTGCGTAAATGACCTTCGTAGACTGTTCCGACTTCTAGCTTAGATGGGCATCTCACCCGCACAGAATTTCCAACAATTGGCAGCCCTGTCGTTGCCGACATAACATTTGCCTCCTCGGGGTCGGAGATACAGCCAAAACCCATGTAATCAGCGATTTCCTTCATTGTCAAATCTTCTAGAAGGTAGCTGCTGCTGATCTCGGCTTCTTTACACTTGAACAGCCTGACTTCAGGTAAAACTTCGTTAAAAATTTTGAGTTTTCGCACTTTATGGCCTCCATTCCGATAAGAGTGCAATGGACTCGTATATTTTCGGCTCGCTCAAGGCGATAACAATAGGGATTGAGGAGTTAACTTTTTTTCAGTATCTATCTATTTATTGTCTGCCTCCCTGCTACTAAATGAATCAGCAATATTGCTGAAATCTTCTCTGGGCAAGCAGTGGGGTGTCAGAGCAAATCTAGTAAATTTACGGGGCTTGATTCACGACCCACTTCAACCATTGCCCAAAAGAACTCAAAAAGTTCAATCGATGGATTCCGGGGGCACGGGCTGCCGCCAGACCATCGCTTGCACAAAGTGCTGCATATTGCAACCCTAAGAAGCTATCAACAGCGGCATAAGGGCCACCGAGGGTCATGGCACCAGCAGCATACATCCGACCCTGTGAGGAGCGCATTTCGACAAGTTCAAAATTGTTGGCAACTGCTAGCCGCCCATTTTCATGGAGGGGCAGGTTGTAATGGGTGACAAGGTCATTCAGGAGGGGATTCGCTTTGACTTTGGCATCGAGTCCGGTGGCGTCAATGATAAAGTCAGCTTCGAGGCGAATTTGTCCTTTTAATCCCTTTTCTTGAATATAGGTAACAGTGCGTTCAATTCCTGACGAGTGGGGGTTACGTTCGACTCGTTCAACTTCCCCAAAAGTAATTTGATACCAGCCTTGACGGATGCCTTCTTCAACCATGCGTCGCCAATCCCGGCGATCCGCTGTGGTGGTGCCGCCCCAATCGGCGAGTAGGCGCTTTCGCTGTTCGGGTTCTGCTTTTTCAAGCATGATTCGCAATTCACCGCCCCAAGTGGCTTTAGGCCAGTTAAAGGGTTGAAATTCGTAATGATTTTCGACAGTCCGTTGCGATCGCCCAAATTTGTTACCTTGGGGTTTAGGCGATCGCATCAAGTGTAGCAGCGAGATATTTGGGTTTTTTGCCCTCGCTTCATAAATTCGCTGTACGATCCGCGAAGCAACAATCCCCCGCCCCCGAATCATCACGGTACCGCCAAATTTCTCTAAATGCTCGTAGACGTGGTTATGTTCTTCGTAGGCATTGACGACGGACTTAAAATCATTGGTTTTTTCCCGGTAAGCTTGCAAATCCGGGAGAAATTGAATCGCCGGGTAGCCAGTAGCGAGTTGGACATTGCGGGCGATTAAGAAGGCATGGTCACGCTGGTTGGCACTGGTACGAGAATAAGCGATCGCATATCGTCCATCCTCAGTTTTCCGAATCGAACGGACGCTGGCGTAGCGAAATATCTGTTCCCAACCAATCCGTTTTGCTTCCCTATCGATAGCGTCAAAGACATTACCGGCACGAGGAGTATAAGTTTGGGCAAAAGCCGGTTCGGCAAATACCTGCCACAAATACCCGAATGCTGTTCCTAAACTTCCTTTAAGCAAATCGTACCCAGCTTCCCGCAGGGCATAACTAGGCCAACCCCAAATATTATCGGGACAAGAATCTGAATTTGACCGCAGGCGTTCGTATAGAGGAATTTGCGAATTCATGCACAACCGCTTATAACGGGCATAAGGTTGGGGTTCCATTCCCAAAGCCGCAATCTGGCTGCTTTTCACTCCGTAAATTCTTAAGAAATCTACCCAGACAAAGCTGCCCAAACCGCCCCCAACGGCGGCATAGTCCACTTCATCCACCCACAACCCGGTGGCATGAAGGTCTTGCACGACGACTTGCTGCGCCTGAAAAGCTGGTGGGGGAAACGCTGCTGTTCCACCGGGTTGTGCGGGGGAAGCAAGCGGAGGCAGCGGTGCCGGATGACTAATCCGGGGATCGGGGAGATCCGTGTCTGGGTGAAAGAAAATCTGGGAATTGCCAGAGGGGGGCGATGCAGATGGATTGGCAGCGAAGCTAACGCTGATGTAATAAGGCCCAATTTGCAGCGAGTCCCCATTCCCCAGAACACTGCGCGTCTGACGTTGCCCATTCATGAAGGTACCATTGCTGCTGTTTTGGTCGATGACCACCAATCCACCAGCGTCCATATCGATCAGAACGTGGAAGCGGGAAACCTCAAGACTATTGAGAGTTAATCGGGAGACGCGACGCCCATTAATTTCCGCTGGCATTTGATTAAATTCCCGTCCCAGTGCAATTGGGACTGCCAGCGTCGGTTCTTTCCGTTCTCCCGTTCCTGGATCGTCCCAGCTGAGGCGAAGGCGCATGGGTGCTGGATTCATGGTTGATTAGTGGCTGCTAGGAGTGACTAAAACGCTCAATGCTGCGGCTAGGGAGGTGCCACACCACGGACACCCCAAATTCATTAAGTTATACGGTGAAACGCGATGGCAACTGGAACATTCCAAACCGTAGGTTACAGCCGCTGGGTTAGGGGCAGTGGGGGCTGGTTTGCCTGCGGCGGGTGATGGCGGCGGTAACAAAACGGTGGCAGGAACGCCCACCACTGCTAGGGAAACCTTTGTCACCTTGAGTTCGATCTGTCCTAAACAGATAGTGCTACCCTGACTCAGAGGGACTTCGCCCTGGATGATGATACGCCCATCCACTAGCGGCGGATTACTTTCTCGCAGATTCCGCAAGTAAAAGCTTTGCTGCTGTTGGTTAAAGAATATTTCGATGTGCAGCCCAGATACCGTGGGATCTGTCAAAACCATATCGCATCGAGCTGGGTCACGACCGATCCGGATGGTGCCGGGATGTTTTGTAATTTGTCGATCGTGAATTGTCTGGGTTTGTCCCCGACCGGCTTCTTGCCACTCTAAAGTTAATTCATTCATATTGTCAGCCCTTATATATTTTATTTTTTCTATAAAGTGCTTCAAGTCTTAGTGTCCTGATTTCTAACATGACCTGGAAGAAAAGTCCGAAATTGTGTAGGAAGTTTAAAAAAACTAAAATGCATGAGAAAGGACGATGAGTTTCTATGTTTGCTTAACTTCACTTCAGAAGAAGGCGTTACCAGTGGCAAACTTTGTAAATGTTCCCAATGTCGTTCCCGTACAATTCGTTTAACTTTTGGAGTTTAGGGTGGCACTAACTAGCTTGATTGCACACCTTGAAATTTTTGTCAACAAAAACAAAATATAAAATTATAGACGGGGTTGATACCAATCAGCGATCGCTTAAAAATAAAACTCGATGTTCTGCAACAGGAGGTTGTGATGTCAACTCAGCTACTTAGACGGCGATTCACCTTAGAGGAATACCACCAGATGGCGGAGGCTGGTATTCTCACAGAGAACGATCGGGTGGAACTTTTAGATGGAGAAATTGTTGAGATGTCCCCGATAGGGAGACGCCATGCAGCCTGTGTTGACCGTCTGAACCGATTATTGGGCAGTCGTCTAGGAGAAAGAGCTATTGTCCGAGTCCAGAATCCGGTTGAGTTAAGCGATCGCTCGGAACCACAACCTGACATCGCCTTACTTCAACCACGGGAAGATTTCTACGAATCGAGACATCCGCAACCCCAGGATATTTTTCTGCTGGTGGAAGTCGCAGACACCACTGCTGAGTTTGACCGTGAAATAAAAATTCCCTTGTGTGCAAGTAGCAGAATTGCGGAAGTTTGGTTAGTAAATATTAATGAACAATGTCTAGAAATTTATCGCCAACCTTCATCAAATGGCTATCTGGACATACAGAAATTACAACGGGGTCAAAGTATTTTTATCCAAGCTTTTCCTGATATTAATTTAACGGTAGATGAAATATTGGGATAGTGTTTCGGCAAAGAAGCGATCGCATCCCAAACACATCCCCCTCAAACTTGCATCATCGATTCGACGCCAGTTTATCAGCAATGCGGGTTGTCTCTGGTAAGCGATATTTCGTAGTGCAGCGCATCACATAATCAATCGCCGTTTCTAGACTCACCCGATGTCCGCTAGAAACATAAACTGGCTTAACGCTAGTGCGCGTCCGCAATACCGCGCCAATCGTTTCGCGGCGATACCGCAACGGTTGCCATGCGCCTTTTTCAACTGGCAACTCGTCATGCTTCCCAACGAACAGAGATTTGGCAACGCCAATCGTGGGAAGGTCGATTAGAACTCCGAGATGGGAGGCGATGCCAAAGCGGCGGGGATGAGCGATTCCCTGACCATCACAGAGGATTAAGTCAGGCGTGATACTGAGTTTTTCCAAGGCGTCTAGCACGGCTGGAATTTCTCGGAAGGAGAGGAATCCAGGAATGTAGGGAAAAGTCGTGGGACGGAAGGCGATCGCTTGCTCTTGTAGCTGTAAATCTGGAAAACTCAGAACCGCAACGGCGGCTCTACTGATGGTACCCGACTCCGCAAAACCCATATCGACGCCAGCGACATACTGCACCGATTCCAACTGGTCTGAGGTAATCACTTCTTTGCTCAGTTCTTGCTGGATGGCGATCGCTTCCTCAGCCGTATCAGGCCATGCATGACGTTGGTGTATTTTCATGGATTTACTTCCACATCCTGGGGTTTTTCCAGCCACTCAATTACCCTGGCTTCTTCCGGCAGTTTAGCTTCATTTTGCCCTGCGGCTCTAGCGCGGACATTAATCAAGCCGATGGGAGTTCTCAACAAGTCTACAAGCGTCGCTTTCCCCGCGATCGCTTTCACACCTGTCACCGGCACTTCCTTTACTAACCAACGACTCAGACGATGTAGATATTGCTTTCCACTCAGGTTGTTCATCAGCTTCACCCCATGCAGTTCGTGCAAGTACCGATTCGAGCGACCATACCGACGCCATTGACTTTGAAGTTCCTCAAGCGTGGAGCGGTGTCGGTGCTGGACAATCGCTGTCTGGGCAAAATGTAACTGCCAGTCACTTTCCCGTTGGATGCGCCAACAGATGTCAGCATCGCCGCCAGTGGTCAAGTAAGGGCGGAATAAACCTACTTGTTCCAGAGCTTTCCTCCGAATTGCCAAGTTAGCCGTTTGACCGTAAGCACAGAACGGATTTTCTAAGGTATGTTTTTGGGATAAAACATTTTCCCGGTCAGCGTACTGTTCTAGCAGAGTGTTTCCTGGCAAAGCCATAATTTCACCGACGACAATGCCAACCGTGGGATTGGCAAACGGCTCAATCAAGTCTGCTAACCATTGCGGTTGAGGACGACAATCGGCGTCGGTAAAGGCAAAAATTTCAGCCGTTGACGCCCGAATTCCGGCATTTCGAGCCGCGTAAGAGCTTTGGATTTGGTTTTCCGCAATCGGGCGAATGGTGAAGCCGTCAGCGGCGGCTGACTGGGCGGCTGACTGGAGAAGGGTCGCAGTGCGATCGCAACTGTTATTATCGACCAGCAAATACTCGACATACTCAGCGGGGTAAGTTTGCGATCGCAAGCAGTCAATTAAGTCTGGTAAGTCCCTCTCACCATTGTAGATAGGGACAATTACGGAAACCCTGGGCAGGAAGGGCTGTGTCATAGGGCTGGAGTTCATATTTATCTGAAATCACCATAGCAAGCCTACTAACGCCAAAGCAGGCTGCTGTATAAACGCCTCTGAGCTGTATTCAGTTGTCAAGATGGTTCCGTTTCAATTGAAAAAAGCGTTATTTTAACTGAGATTTAGCCGCGAATGAAATCTAAGCAGAGTCTTTATTTTGCCGATTCACTAACTAGAATCATCCGACTATCGCAATCCTAAATGATTCGCAAACTCCTGTAGAGACGAGATTAATCGCGTCTTTATATTAAGGCGAATCCTTGCGTAGAACTCAAATAGGATTAACTAGATTGTTCTAAGTGTTCTCCTGAGTTTGCCTCACTCTATCAACAATTGGCTCATGAACGGAGGTATGGTTGCTGGAGCAAGTGGAGTATTACTACATTTCTATCTAGCATTTATAGTAGATTTGGGAGAGCAATATCAATGGGTTGAGCGTAACTAACCATTGATTACTCGACAGTTAGGATTCCGCAGGCGGATTGGCTGTTCCGGATAATGTCCGGTGCGATCGCAACAGGTCAGAAGAGTGACTCAGGCTGTTCCTTGCAATAGGGCAGTCATGAACAATTCGTTGCGATTGAAATGAAAAGAATTTTTCTATTCTTGTTCCTGTTTGTGGTACTGCTCACTTCAACATTGAGTCGAGTCGGTTCTGCAACCACTTCAAATAACAACACCACTCCCAATATTCCGGGTTGGACTCTTACTTTCGCAGATGAGTTCAACTCATCTTCCCTAGACAAGTCGAACTATGTCCGATACTGGGGTAAACCGAGTACAGCAGGAGCGGTTTCCTGGTGGAATGGAAACTCAGCACTAATCGTAGAAAACGGACTATTGCGCCTCAAGATTGCCAAAGAAATCGTCACTAAGAATGGAGTTACCTTTCCTTACACCGCAGGCGGTTTTACCCAACTCACGGCTCAAACCTACGGACGTTGGGATGTTCGGGCGCGTTTTCAAAAGGGAGAAGGTACCCAAGGTTATATTTCGCTGTGGCGACAGGACTTTAAGTGGCCTCCGGAAATCGACTTTGCTGAAATAAGGGGAAATATCCCTAACGAAAATATCTTCACGCAGCACTATTTGCTGAATGGTAAAAAGAAGTCAGAAGTTTCTAAGCTGTACGAAACTAACTACACCGACGACTTTCACGAATACACCGTGATTTGGGAACCCGGACGCTTAACATGGCTCGTTGATGGCGTGCAAAAGTTTACCACGACGCAAAAGTTTGATGCTTTCCCAATGGTGTTGGCGGTGGGTAATCTTGTGGGGAACTGCGACAGCTTTGCGGGATGCCCTCTCACCACAACCCCATTTCCGGCTTACTTGGATATTGACTATATCCGCATCTACAAAAAGACTTAAGAGCTGTTCTCTAGTCAATCCAATTTCACTTTTTGGGAGCGGCAAAAACGCCTGACAATGAAAGTCGCGGTTACACAAACTCATCCCATTTAGTTCTGAGGCGCTAAATCTGCGGCGCTAATCCTCTAACCCCCCCGATAAATTGGGGGGTTAAGAAGTCCATCTGTTGCAAACAAGAAATTAATAAAATAGTGTAGGCTCTCCTGCTTGACTGGCAAATCTTGGATGTGTCGGCTGGGTTCGGGAACTCAACCCGGCACTGATGAAGTTTGCCCTAGTGACTCTTCCCTTGAAGGCTAAAGCCTTACGGCAGGAACGCGCCTCCGTTTACGCTCTACCCAAACCACGATTCTGCAAGGGTTTCAGGGTTTTAGATGTGGTTGAAACCGCCGACTTCAGAATGTTGCCAGATATGGGGAGATTAACCTTGGGTTCCTCCGCAAGATGGAGTAGAATTTTCAAATTCACAAGTTACATTCATTTACAAGAGAGATTTAAAAAACTTTGTGAAAGGAGGTCAGAGGCAAGCTGTGGCTGACAGACAAAAGAAAAAAGTAAAAAATACGATTATTAATTGGCGGAATATTGACTTTCAGACAGTTAGGCAAAGAATCAATCAAATTACTAAGCAACTGGAAGAGGTTCAAAAGAAATATGAATCCAGCAGTCAATTGAACTCTTATCAGCAAGAATCCTATCCGCAAGAAAGCGCTCAGAGCGATCGCGCCCAAGAGTCACACCGTCATTAAGATCGTTCCGTTCCCAAGCGTTGGCGCAGGATAAACTCTGCAACGCTCAAATCCACTGGCGTTGTCACCTTCAGATTTGTCTCTTCTCCCGGCACAATCCGGACGTTTAAATTGCACTTTTCAAATAAAGCCGCATCGTCGGTCACTTCCCAATTTTGGCGTCGGGCTTCCGTATGACACTGTTGCAACAAATCAACTTGAAAACCTTGGGGCGTTTGAGCCGCCCATAGATGCTGTCGATCGGGCGTACTTTCAATTACCCCAGCCGCATCCACGACTTTAATCGTATCTTTCACCGGCACCCCTGCAATTAAGCCGGGACAATTCATCAGTTCCTCAGCACACCGATCCAGTAATTGGGGCGTCGCCAGACACCGAGCGCCATCATGAATTAAGACGTGGTGGGCGGATGGGAGCGCCTGCAAGCCGTTGTAGACAGACTCTTGGCGGGTTGACCCACCGACAATCAATTGCACGGGCTTGGTGAGGGAGAGGTCAGCGAGAATCTCCTTGAAGTTGGAAAAGTCATCAGGATGAGCAATTAACCCGATCCAACTGATGTGACGAGAAGCTTCAACTGCTTGGAGAGTCCAGTGAATCAAGGGTTTACCCAGCAACGTCAAAAGGAGTTTATTGCGATCGCTCCCCATCCGACGCCCCATCCCTGCTGCTGGAATCAATAAATGCACACGCTTCCTCTTTTTCTGACCGCTTTGTTAATCCTTGTTGCGCTCAGTATATCTTCCCCTAAAATGAAGCTGATAAGTAACCTCAATCAACAGTAATGCGAATACTTGCCCTTGTCCCCGGCGGGATTGGCGACCAAATTCTGTTCTTCCCTACCCTGGATGACCTGAAGCGGTATTACCCGGAAGCTCAGATTGATGTCATTGTAGAACCCAGGGCAAAGGGTGCCTACCGGGTTTGCAAGTCGGTTAATGAAATCTTCACTTATGACTTCAAAGACCGGACTGGACCAGCAGACTGGGGAAATTTACTGGGTATAATCCGCGATCATGAGTACGATATCGCCCTGTCTCTGGGGCGCAGGTGGAGTGTAGGGTTGCTGCTGTGGCTGACTGGCATTCCCGCTCGAATTAGCTATAACGGCCCAGGAAACTGGTTTCTCACGAACCCAGTCCCCCTAAAAACTGAGCAGTATGCCGCTGATATGTATCACGATTTGCTGCAAGGTTTAGGAATTAATTCCCCCTGTCCGCCTCTGGCGGTCAATGTACCTAAACCAGATATTGAGTGGGCAGAAAAGGAACAAAAACGACTCGGTGTTCAAGAAACTGGCTACATCCTGATTCATGGGGGTTCTAGCGCCCTGGCTCAGGCAAAAGGGATAGATAAAATCTACCCAGTCAAGAAATGGCAGCAGATTGTTCGAGAAACTCAACAGCGACAGCCCGATTTGCCGATTGTCCTCGTCAAAGGGCCAGAGGATCAAGCATTTGTCAGCGAACTAATGCAGTCCTCCCCTAACCTGAAGGTGACTTCGCCTGGGGATATCGGGAAGCTGACGGCAATGATTGCTGGTGCTAATTTGATGCTGTGTACGGATAGTGCGCCCATGCACTTAGCCGTCGCCGTTGGGACTTACACGATTGCGCTGTTTGGCCCGACAGAAGCGAAAAAATTGTTGCCGAGTAGCGATCGCGTTCGCGGTTTGCAATCCCCTAGTCGCTCGATAGCCGACATTCCTCCAGCAGACGTTCTCCAGCAAATCTGGGGCGGTTAAACTCTTAAAAATTAAAAATTAAAAATGCAAAATTAAAATGCAAAATTTTTAATTTTTAATTTTCCCGCCCCTCTAAACTATTCTCTGTTGATTCAATCCATGCCTAAAACTGCCAAACCAGCAGTATTTCTTGACCGGGATGGCGTCCTCAATGTCGAAGCCGGATATATCCATCAAGTTGAGGATTTACACCTGATACCGGGGGTGGCTCAGGCGGTACGGCTGCTCAACGACCGGCAGATGTTTTGCTGTCTCGTCTCCAATCAATCTGGCCCTGCCCGAGGCTACTATCCGGCTAGCCACGTGGATGCCTTGCACCTGCGTCTCTGCCAGCTCCTGCAAGCTGAAGCAGGGGCGCGTTTAGATGCTTTGTATTACTGCCCTTATCTCAGTCCCCCAGAAGGCGGGACAAATCCAGAATTTAGCCGCTGGAGTACCTGGCGCAAGCCGAATACGGGAATGCTGGTGGCGGCTGCTTGGGAACACGATCTGGAGCTGTCGCGCAGTTTTATGGTGGGGGACAAAGCCACCGATATCGACATGGCGCACAATGCCGGTTGTACGGGGATTTTAGTGCAGACTGGATTTGGCGATCGCGTCTTGGGTGGTGAGTATCAGCACCACACTCGCCCGGATTTCATTGCGGCGGATTTAGTCGCGGCGGTTGAGTGGATTTGCCAGCAGAACAATTAAAAATTATTTTTAATTTTATTTCTAATTTTTAATTGAGTGAGATAGCCTTAAATTAAATATCGACAAGCCCAAAATGGCCAAAAATAACACCAATCCAATTGTGCAAGCATAACTCATCTCTAAATTCTGGAAAGCTTGCTCATAGAGATAATAAACAATTGTTTTGGAACTGTTTCGCGGCCCTCCTTGGGTCATAATATAAACCTCTTCAAATACTTTCGTGGCAGAAATCGCAGAAATCACCGCCACTAGCACTAAATACGGTTTCATCAATGGGATCGTAATGTCCCAATGCTTGGCAATCCCGTCCGATCCATCAATTGCCGCCGCTTCATAGACATCTGCTGGAATTGATTGCAATCCAGCTAAATAAATCACCATGTAGTAGCCTAATCCCTTCCAAACCGTCACCATCATGACGCTAAAAAGCGCAAAACGCGGGCTAGTCAGCCAAGGAATGCCATTTTGGAGAAACGGGATAATTTTTGTATTAACCAACACCTGATTTAGCAGACCGTTTTCTGCATAAAGCCAGTTCCAAGCAATCCCAGCTACCACCATTGAAATGACAACAGGTGTATAATAGGCTGCCCGAAGCCAGCTAATTCCACGTAGCTTTTGATTAACCAGAATCGCCAGTCCTAGCGATGCTACAACTAAAATCGGCACCACAAAAATTAGATAAAGCAGCGTATTCCACAGCGTCTGCCAAAACACCCGATCGAGCCACAGACGCCGAAAATTTTTAAAACCAACCCATTCGGGCGATTGTCCAATCAGAGTGTATTCCGTGAAAGAAAGGTAAAACGCTTGTAAGGCAGGCCAAAAAACAGTTAGCCCCAAAATCAACAAAGCAGGCAGCAAAAACAGATAAGGCGTTAATCTTTGTTTAGCGAAAATTCTATCTTTCGGCATCGAATGCTGCATATTAAAAAGCAATTAACAATTAGTAATTAGAAATCCTTCAATTCGCGATTCGAGTGTAGTCTATTTTACTGTTGTTGGAAACTTCCGGGTAGTTTAATATACACTAACCGTCCTGAAAGAAGTAGCGAATAGCTGCCTCGCCGCAGATGACGAGCTTTCTCTCAGCTTTACATTATTTCTGTAGGAGACGCCGAGAGTGGAGCGGTTAGAACCAGTTGATCTTCAGGAAAACATCAGGGGACTGGGAACACCGTTTGAAATGACTTATACGTTGCAGACAGCAGAGGCATTGCAAGCGTGCCCTGTCTCAACGGGACAATCCCTATCAGGAGTTCGTCCTCTTTCAACCCTGATGAGTAATTTACCAGGCATGACCTACCGTTGCCGAAACGACCAGAACTGGACAATGGAAGCGGTCAGCGAGGACTGCTATCAGCTCACTGGCTACTCTCCGTTTGAACTCATTGGCAACCGAGAAATCTGCTATGCCCAACTGATTCATCCCGACGACCGAGAGCAGGTGTGGAACGCCATACAAGCCGCCGTGCAAGAAAATAGACCCTTCCAGCTTGTCTACCGCATCATTACGGCGGTGGGAGAAGAGAAATTGGTCTGGGAACAGGGTTGTGGAGTTTTCTCTGAGTCGGGAGAACTGCTGGCTCTGGAGGGTTTGATCATGATTTCAATCCCGAATCGGGATTTAGATCCCCACCTCGCTAACACTCTACATCTATTTAGGGATAAGTCGATTGACATTAGCGATCGCCCACGGGCTGAAGAAGAAATTCAACTGTTGCAAACCCTAACCCAGGCAATTAGTACGGCTCCTGATTTTCACACGGCGCTTTCAGTCGCGCTACGTCAAGTGTGTGAAAAGACGGGCTGGGATTTTGGCGAAGCTTGGATACCCAGCTCAGACGGCTCTGTTTTAGAATGCAGCCCCGCCTGGTACAGCAGCACTTTGGAATTACAGGTTGAAAGGTTGCAACTGCAGGGTTTAAATCAACCGGCTAACTTTCAAGCAGCTAACTGGTACCCCAACCCTAAGCTGCAATCAGAACTTCCCCTAAGCCTGAGGGAGTTCCGGCTACAGAGCGAAATGTTGAAGTTTGCTCCGGGGATTGGGCTACCGGGACGAGTTTGGTTATCCAAGCAGCCAGAGTGGATTCCCGATGCTTCGATTCAGCCGCCCCCATTTTTTATGCGGACTCAGTTCGCTAGAGATTGTGGACTTAAAGCTGGATTTGCCGTGCCGATTATCTCTAAAGAGCGGGTAGTGGCAATTCTCACTTTCTTCCTGTTTGAATCTCGCCCTAAGGATAAGCGATTGGTTGAGCTGGTGTCAGCAGTGGCAGCGCATCTGGGAACCGTGATGCAGCAAAAACAAGCAGAAGCTGCCCTGAGGGAAAGCCAGCGCCGTCTGGCAAGTTTGATTGACTCGTTGCCAGGGATTGTGTTTTCTTGTGGAAATGACCCAGCGTGGTCGATGACTTACCTGAGTGAAGGTTGCTTTAAGCTGACTGGATATCACAGTGAAGAATTGATTGGCGATCGCGCGGTGTCTTATGATTCCATTACTCATCCTGAGGATTTACCCAAAGTTTTAGAAGCGATCGCTACAGCCATCACGCTCCTAAAACCCTATGTGGTGGAATATCGCATTCTGACCAAATCAGGTGTGGAAAAATGGGTTTGGGAAAAAGGCGCGGCGGTTTGTGACAGCGCCGGTAAAGTCCTCGGACTTGAAGGCTTCATTACCGATATCACTGAGCGCAAACGGACAGAAGAGGCTCTGCAACAAGCAGAAGCAAAATATCGCAGTATCTTCGAGAATGCAATCGAGGGGATTTTCCAGACAACGCCCGACGGACAGTATATTAGTGCCAATCCCGCTCTGGCACGCATTTATGGATATGAGTCTCCGACAGAACTGATGGGACGTCTGACGGATATTAAGCAGCAACTATACGTTGATCCGAACCGGCGTGCTGAGTTTACGCGCCTGTTGCAAGAAAACGATGCCGTTTCAGACTTTGAGTCTGCGGTTTCCCGCCAAGATGGCAGCATCATTTGGATTTCGGAAAATGCCCGTGCAGTGCGCGATTGTGAAGGTAAGCTGCTTTACTACGAAGGCACGGTAGAAGATATTACCGAGCGCAAGCGGGCAAAGGAGCATCTGCGGGAACGGGCGTTTTATGATATCTTAACGGGCTTGCCCAACCGGGCTTTGTTCATGGAGCGCCTTAGTCAAGCTGTGGAACGAGCGAAACAGTGTCAAGATTTTCAGTTTGCGCTGCTGTTTGTAGATTTGGATGGCTTCAAAAAAGTGAACGACAGTTTGGGGCACTTGGTTGGGGATAAATTATTGGTCGCGTTAGCGCAACGCCTGCTGGGGAGCGTCCGTCGCCTCGAAACCTGCGTGCGTGCTGAAGACATCGTCGCTCGTTTGGGGGGAGATGAATTTACCTTGCTTTTGGAAGCCATTGACGACCTTAGTCACGCCACCAGCATCGCTGAACGAATCAACCGAGAACTGATACCGCCTTTCTATCTCGACGGACACGAAGTTTTTACTGCCGCGAGTATTGGCATTGTTCTCAGCAGCGGATACGATCGACCTGAAGACCTCCTGCGCGATGCCGATACAGCGTTGTATCGTGCCAAAGCGCTAGGAAAGGGACGGTATGAGGTGTTTGACCAAACGATGCACTCAAGTGCCCGCTGAAAGGAAATGATTGCCATCTTCCCTTCTCCAGCGGAGGGGGGTGGGGGGATAGAGGTGGTTCCCAATCAATTTTTATAATTGAGATGCTGCTGTTGCAGTTGAGCGCAATTACAACTTTGGTATCCATCTAACAAAACCTTTTAAAAAATTTTGAGTGGTAGATTTTGGATCGAGGTTGAATTCGCAAGGGAATAGATAAAGGCGATCGCGTACAGCCCTTTGGGCATGAAAACGGGCATGAAAACAGTGAAGCGAGGCGTTAGCTTAGCGCTGAAAGAGTCAGTTCGCGTCTCTACCAAATAGAGAGTTTGAAAAAATTAAACCTGGCAGTATCAAGCAAAATTGTTATAAACGGTCGCATCAAAGCCGTTGCGACTCCTTTGGGAAAGCAGCAGATGTATGAACTGGCAATTCCCTGAAAAGTCCAAAATCCAAAGTTTAAAAGCAGAAGAAAAAGAAAAAAAATCCTTCATTGCTAATTTTGCCTTTTTCTTTTTTCCTTCTTTAATCGTTGCAAGTGGTTTGGTGCTAGGAATTTGGCAACCACTGGAACAGCTTGCTTATCGGGGTTTATTCCGCCTCCGGGGAACGATGCCTTGGGATCAACGGGTGGTGTTGATTGACATTGATGATGCCAGTTTAAAGGAACTGGGCCGCTTTCCTTGGTCTCGCAAGCACTACACCCAGTTGCTCAAAAAACTGTCCCCAGCAGAGCCAAGTGTGGTGGTATTGGACGTGCTGATGCCCGAAAGTAGTCCGGAAGATGGACAGATGGCGGCGGCGATGGACAAGCTGGGTCAGGTGGTCTTGGCGCAGGGATGGGATCGGACAAATACTCCTTTGCGTCCAACTCCAGAATTGAGTAAAAGCGCGATCGCTATCGGACATATTTTCAACCGCGAGGATAGTGATGGTTTAACTCGCCAAGTTGTACCGCAACTTGAAGGCGTGCCTCTTTTAAGCATCACGGCTTCCCAGGTTTACTCACTGGTGAAAGAGCCAGTCAAACTCCCACCGATGAATCGACCGCTGCTGGTGAACTGGCCTGGAGGGGTGCTTCAGGCACCGCAATATTCCTTTGTTTCAGTGCTTCAGGGGAAAGTGCCTGCATCGGCATTCAAGGGAAAAATTGTGATGGTGGGCGTCACAGCAGCCGGTCTCGATCCTCTAAACACTCCGTTTGACGGTCATCCACCCGCGAGTGGAATTCACCTGCACGCCACCGTTCTGAATAATCTTCTGCAACAAAACTTTCTGAAAACCCCAGACATCAAGTGGCTGCTGGTTTCCCTGTTGCTGGGGGGGCCAATTCTTGGCTTCACTCTCAACCGCCATCGGGCGAGACACCAGCTGATTGCAGTCGTCAGTCTTTGTGGCGGCTGGGTCATCGTTAGTGTATTGCTTTTGCGGATGGGTTACTGGATGCCGGTCGTGTCACCCGTGGCATTATTTTGTTTAACGGCAGCTAGCTTGAGCGTCCAAGATCGTCTGAGAATGAAGGCGCAGCTTCAACACATTCAGCAACAGCAGCAGCAAAGGCAACTTTATGACTCTCTGACGGGTTTGCCCAATCGAACCTTATTTATGGAGCGGTTGGAGGTTGCCCTAGAACGTACCTATCAGTTTGAAAATTATCTATTTGCGGTGCTGTTTGTGGATCTCGACCGATTTAAGGTGGTCAACGACAGCCTGGGGCATACAGTCGGAGATAAACTCCTGGTCGCGATCGCTCATCGGCTCTGTACCCTGATGCGCCCCAGAGATACAGTCGCACGTCTTGGCGGAGACGAGTTCACGATCCTGCTGGAGGAGATTCAGCAACTGAGTGACGCTACCCGCGTTGCCGAGTCAATCCACGAAGCCCTCGCATCACCTTTTTACCTCGATGGACATGAAGTATTTGCCGCCGCCAGTATTGGTATTGCCCTGAACCGAAGAGCCGGAGAGCCGGAGAATCGGAGAGTGGGGCAGGACGGTAAGACAATTCCCTTCCTCTCGCCTTCAACCCTTCCCTCACTCAACACTCAGAATGGGCAAGGAGACCCTGTTAACTCGGAGTGGGACTTGCTGCGCGATGCCGACATTGCCTTATCTCAGGCAAAAATAATGGGGAAAGGGCGTTATGCAGTGTTCCACACGACTTTGCATGCACGCGCGATCGCACTTTTACAATTAGAAACCGACCTGCGTCTGGCAATTGGAGCTTTATCTAAGGAAGGTTTTGAGTTCTCCGTTTTGAGTTCTCCGTTACAAGAGGAAAACTCAAAACTCCAAACTCCAAACTTAAAACTTTTACCTAACTCTGAGTTTCGGGTTTACTACCAGCCTATCGTCTCCCTCTCGACCGGCAAAATTATTGCCTTTGAGGCACTTGTGCGCTGGCAGCACCCCAAGAGAGGGTTAGTTTCCCCGCTTGAGTTTATTCCCGTTGCAGAAGAAACCGGACTGATGGCGCAACTGGATTGGTGGGTATTGCGCGAAGCCTGCTGCCAGATGCGGGCTTGGCAAGAACGATTCGTTCATGGTAACGAACCCTCAACATCCAACTACGAACAATTAACAATTGGCGTCAATCTTTCTGCAATGCAGTTTGCCCAATCTGACATGGTTCAGCAGATCGATCGAATTGTTTGGGAGACTGGTTTGGAAACTAGCAGTTTAAAGCTGGAGATTACTGAAACTTGCTTGCTAGAAGATGCCGATGCCATAACCGCTATGCTTGAGCAGCTCAGAGCCTTGGGAGTGAAAGTGGGAATTGACGACTTTGGCACCGGCTATTCTTCCTTGGGGCGTCTGCATAGCCTACCGATTGATACTTTGAAAATTGACCGCTCCTTTATTAGCGGCGTGGGGGATGAGGAAAATCGCTGGGAAATTGTCCAGACAATTATGACCCTGGCTCACAATCTGGGGATGGATGTGGTTGCCGAAGGCGTTGAAACCGCAGAGCAGATGCTTCAGCTCAAGCGGCTGCAATGTGAATATGGACAGGGATACTTTTTTTCTAAGCCAGTAGATGCAGCGGCAGCAGAGGCGTTATTGGCAGCACAGCCCCAGTGGTGATAAAAATCAGAAATTGCCTAAAATCGGCGAGGCAAGATCAGCCGTTGAAACTCGGAAAAATTTGAAATTTTAGATGGAATTTCAAAATCTCAAACTTAGTCAGAGTCGCTTGGGTGGTTGTAGCTTGAAACAGCAGCTCTGAGATTACCTTTGTGTTCTGCAAGGAGGCGATCGCCTTCTTGCTTCTCCAAACCCGTCCAATGCATCAACAACGCTAACTTGACAGAACGCCCACTTTGCTCGAGCAAATATCCAGCGTCTTCTCGATTTAAATCCGTGAGGTCTTGCAGCATTCGCAGGGCGCGATCGTGCAATTTTTTATTAGTAACGGCAACATCTACCATGCGATTGCCGTAGACTTTGCCCAGTTTCACCATCACGCCGGTGGAGAGGATATTTAAAGCCATTTTGGTGACAGTTCCAGCTTTCAACCGCGTCGAGCCTGCTACCACTTCCGGCCCCACGATTAGGCGAATATCTAAATCTGCATCGATGGTGACTTGTTCGGCTGGGACACAGGCAATCAAAATCGTGGTTGCACCCCGCTGACGCGCCGCTTGGATTGCACCGTGGACAAACGGTGTTGTTCCCCCGGCGGTAATGCCGACAACGACATCGAGATGGGTAATCTGCCGAGTTGCGATCGCAGATACCCCGTCTTCATCTTTGTCTTCTAAATCTTCTGAGCTGCGGATTAACGCTCCGGCACCCCCGGCGATAATCCCTTGTACCAGTTCTGGCGGCGTACAAAAGGTGGGCGGACACTCCGCTGCATCCAAGACGCCCAGACGCCCGCTCGTGCCAGCACCCACATAAAACAGGCGTCCTCCGTGACGTAAAGCCTCAGCCGTCTTATCGATTGCTTCAGCGAGCTGAGTTCTGGCGATTGCGATCGCTGCTAGCGTCTGAGCATCTTCCTGATTGAACAAATCTACCAATTCCAGAGAACTCATCTGGTCGAGATTCTGGCTATTGGGATTAACTTGTTCTGTTAAAAGATGTCCCCGTTCCTCCAGATTCTTCATCCTTGATCCTTCATTTTTTTATCGTTCATCCTGCGAAGAAAGCGCCGCTATGGGTTACGCGATCGCTAATATCCTTCATCCTTTCATAACAGTCCTTCTAATTGACGACGAATTCTGTCTAGATCGGAAACTTCTGGTTGCGGAGCATCTGGTTTCCAGTCTGTTTCCTCCAGATTCGTTTCTGGCGGAACCAGAAAAAGACGTTCTGCATCTCCTTCGGGAACAAATCCCTCCGGAATTAGCTTGCACTCGTAACCTGCACCCTCGCAAAATTCCTCGACTTCCGCTGCATCGATGGCTTCAACACTGGGACTGAGAAAATCTTGGGCTTCTAGCAGCATCGCATAGCGAGTCGCATCGTCTTCTGATTCAAACATGAGTATCCAGTTGCGATCGCCAATCTGAATCGAGTGAATCCCCTCGTTATCTGTCCGAGGATTAAATATTAAAACGAATACGCGCTTAGATGTAGTCATCGTTTTTTATCCATTCTTAACTTAGGATATCTGACTGGCTTCCCTGATACCACGTCCGGTTGCTCCTCCTTTGCTACCAGCGATGAGGAGCAAAGGAGAAAGAGGGAAAGAACACTTAGAGAGAGAAGATTCTCCTGAAATTGCTAGGAAATAAGCAAAAAAGCTAAATTATCCCCAGCAACTAGATGTTAAGACATTTCCGATAGCGATAGATATCCTTTCCTGGCTCAAACCACGCGACCGTAACGAGCCGTCACAGGATGATGGGGATTTTCTTGATTGCATAACCACGCCCACATCTGATCGCCCAAGCAGAAATGCCACCACTCGTTGGGATGACGGCGGAATCCAGCTTGCACCATCACATTATTTAACAACTGCCGATGAAAATGATACTGCTGTTCGACTGCCTGGGTGCTATTGGCATAATAATCGGGATGCGATCGCGCTGATATTTCATCAATTTCTCCCCCCATATCTATCGTCTTGCCAGTATTGTCTACTAAGGTGATATCCACCGCAGCCCCTGTACTGTGAGGCGGCGGCGTTGCTGGATCGAGGTTGGGGGGTGCCCAAAATTGATAAACTATCTCCCAAATCCCTTGACGCTGAGTTTCTGTTAACTCAACCAACTTTAAACCTTGAGCCTGAACCACTTCAGCAAAGGTGTAATCTACCATGAATTGCTGGACTTCCACGGGTCGATAGGCATCAAAAAGCTCGATCCGCCAACCTGGAGTCGTGACAGCCAACTGATGTTGGGCAGCAATCAGAGATTCGAGGACACCCTGACGGAGATAATAAGGTGAGCGATCGCCATAAGCTGCACCCAATTTTTCATAAGGATGGGGAGAGACAACCGCAAATTGTTCCAAAGGAATGGCCGTGAGCGGCTCACCACACTCTACAATTACAATCTGCTGATAAGGTTTCATATTCCGCTCTTTCAGACTGACCCTATTTTGCCGTCTGACGTGCAATAGTCAAAATATGCAATATTTTTATCAGTAATTTTAGACAAGTTTAATCAACGCTTAAAAATAACGAACTAGAAAGCTTTAAAATCAAAATTTTATCAATATCAAACTTGGAAAATAATTATTAATAAAAAATTTAGCAGTGCCAGAATCTAAAATAGCAATCTTAATTCATCCTTTAAAAGCTCTTTCTTTCTTTCTTTCTTTCTTTCTTCTCTTTCCTTTCTTAGCGTCCTTAGCGCCTTCGCGGTTCATCAAAAAAATTGCTCTATCTACCGTAATTTTGATAGTCGATTTCCGCAATACCTAAACTTCTGTCATCCCCTCTAAGTCGATGACTAATTCTAGAGGCTGGATGTCTCCCCATGTTTCGCTGATGAATTTCTGAGTAGCCAAGGCGAGTGGAGATCTTGAATGATGGAATGTTTCGCTAGCTTTGCTTAAATCTTTTGCCTTTTGATACAAAATCAAATAGTCCCCATCTTGGCTGCGTTCCAGAAAGATGGATTCTATAATAACTCCTTCATTACGAAGTAATTCCCGCACTTCATCAAGTTGATTGTTCAAGTTTTTGAGCCAACCAATTACAGGGAGAGTCAATCCTGGCTTAATCCGAATTTTTAAGCATTGGGTTTCCGCCATTAACTTGCCCTTTTACCTGGAAAAAAGTAAAAAAATTACCGAATTGCGTATTGAGTTGGAGATTGCTTATTCGTTCTACAGAAAGATTGTTGCAAAGTTCTTAATTCCCGCGATTCTTGCTTCACCTGGCCAGACATGGCAGCTGTCTGTAAAGTCATGAAAGCGTTGAAGTCTTCCAGACCGTACTTAGTTCTTAAAAGCTGCCGCAATTGATTTTCTGCTGCAATCGTTAAATAACCTTTTGCCAGAGCCTGTTGTACAAGGTCGCGGATTAGAGACATTTTCACCCCTCAAAATTTTTGATGTTAACGATATGACCCGGAAGCATAACTAGCTATCAGTTCGTGCCAGCCAGAAAATTGTTTGCAACCGTTTTTTAATACACTTGGGCGATCGCAACTTTATGCGTTTCTGGTTTGGCAAATTGCTCATAGCAATCAATTCTTAGCAGTTAGCAATCTAGACATCGCTGACTGTTGAACCGGCTTTTCAATGAGTCATACGGTTAATCTGCCACACGAAGTAAACCTTTTACTCCCGGAAGGGTAATACAAGTTTCTCACCTAGTGTAAAAGAGAGGGTGCCAACAAACGTCATCCTTTAGGCTTACCCGATCGGGTGATTTCCTCTATCGCTAGCCTGGTTTGAGGGTTTTCGTCAGCCCTATATCACATAATGTCAATATTGAAGACCCAATAAGGCTGGGAGTTTGGTGCCCTGCTGAAATCCCATTTGCTGCACTGCCTTCCGTTGACTCACTCGACTGGATGATTGTGGAAAAATGATTGTGGAAAAGCCAATCAAGCGCGATCGCCTAAATTCACTCGGTTTCTTTTGCCGTCGGAGTGACGACTGGTGGCACCGGATCGTAACCGCCAGGATGAAAAGGATGGCAGCGCAAGATGCGCCGAATCGCCATCCAGCCGCCGCGCCAAGGGCCAAATCGCTCGACTGCCTCCAAAGCATACTTAGAACAAGTCGGCTGAAACCGGCAGGCTGGGGGAAATAGGGGAGAGATCAAAACTCGGTATCCCCGAATTAGCCAAATTAGTAATATTTTCATTCTGTGTCCTGAATCTAATAGATTGGTAAGGAGAGCTTTTTTTATAATTCAAGCTTTGCTTAAATCCGTGTTGTGGTTGGAATCAGTTCCCGATCTATGGCTCCACATTGGTTTAGTTGGGGCTTGTCTGGGCATTCTTGTATTACTGGCAGAAGGGCTGCATCGCTACACGTCTACCGAACCTGAAAAGGTGCGAAAGGTCGTTCATATTGGCACGGGCAATGTGATTTTGCTTGCCTGGTGGCTGAACCTTCCCGCTTGGGTGGGCATCACGGCTTCGATTTTAGCGAGTGCAGTGGCTCTTTTGTCCTACAAATTCCCGATCCTTCCAGGAATTAACAGCGTTGGGCGCAAAAGCTGGGGGACATTTTGCTATGCCCTGAGTATTGGCATTTTAATCAGTTGGTTCTGGCCTCTAAACCAACCCCAATATGCAGCACTGGGAATTTTGGTGATGGCTTGGGGGGATGGCTTAGCTGCTCTCGTGGGTCAACGATTTGGTAAGCATCCCTATGCGTTTTGGGGCATCCACAAAAGTTGGGAAGGCTCGCTGACAATGTTCCTGGTTAGCTATGGGGTTAGTAGCTTGATTTTCTTGGGAGTCCAGGGCAATATCTGGCAAACGTGGGTCGTGCCGCTCTTGGTTGCTTTCCTCGCTACTGTCTTAGAAGCTTTCTCCTGGTTCGGTATCGACAATTTGACGGTTCCTGTAGGCAGTGCTGCGATCGCTTTTTTCTTGACTGAGCTGCTTTTACTCACTTAACACTTTGATAACTAGCAAACAGTTAGTTTGTTTCTAATATCCGTAGAATCCCAGATTACAAATTTTGTGCTTCCATTAAGATAATTGAAGAAGCCTACCTAGGGACATATTCCCGCTTTATTCAATTTATCTCCAAAGATGGATGTCAATGACCTTTTTTAATCCTGCTGAACCGCTTGTCCGTAGCAAACAGGAAGCCCTTGATTTTCAGGATCGTCAGGGGCTTTTACGTATTCACTTGCAAGTTGGAAATAAAACGCTGATTTCAAGCTTTTATTCTCGAATTGATCAGGCGTTTATTGTTTGGGGTTGGATTACCGCTGCAATTTTTATAAATGCTCAGTTTCTACCTGTTAGCTGGTACGTGCAAGCGATGTTTTGGTCAGCACTCACCTTAGTCGGTACGGTGGGGATGGTGGTGTTGACTCACTTTTGGGTGAAAGTAGAACGCCTACGGTGGCTTCTTTATAGCTGGGTTGCACTGATGTTATTCGGGGTGGTGCTAACTGACTTAGGTATTTTTCTGGGTTGGGGGTTGGTACTGATGAACCTGTGTCAGTTTTGGCTGGGTTTAAGTACCATTGGCTACTTTTTTACGGGTGTGGGAATGCGATCGCGCACTTTCCTAATTAATGGACTCATTCACCTATTAGGGATTGGGATATTGCCCTATGTCGGTGGCTGGCAATTTCTCACCACGGGTCTTGTGATGGCGGGGACTTTACTGCTGCTAGCAGAAGTGCAGTGGGATATGCGATCGCCCATCGATTATGACGTATTAACCCCCGAACAAAAGCAGTTTAACCAGGAACAACATCAGCTACGTCAAATGAGTATTTAGAAGTTTAAATAACCTCTAAATTTTGTTGAAAATTTTCTCCAATTTTATAGAACGCTTGGCACCATATAACTATGCAACATTTGGTGAGTGAATTTTCCTCATCCACCGAATGTCACATGACCATAGCAGGCGTTTTGCTGTTTGTCCTGCGAATTGCCTCACTTAGGAGAACGGCGTCTGGACGGCGAGTGGTCTTCATCTCCCATTCTCAGGATATTGACTAACTAAGCTAGTTGAGCGCCAGTTGAGCGTTAAGTAGTGGTACAGGGTTTTTGTCGTTTCTCCTGCTTGCAGCCACCAAAGGGATGTTAAACCATCCAACAGAGCAGTCTGAGGTGACTGACACATTCCAAGACGTTCTGGCGGGTTTTTAGCCATCTGGCAAGTAGAATTTTAAAAATATCTCATGAGATTTGGTGGAGAAAGAGTCTCTTCCCCCACCAAATTTGTGAGTTTTGAATCCAAAAATATAGAAAAAAGCATTCAGGCTGACTACCAATCTTCTCCACGATGTGCTCTGGACGGTTCCCCTGTAAAGGGCTGCACGCCAGTTAACGGATATGCATCGTCACTTGGTCCAAAGATGCGAGCGATCGCGCCAGAAAAATATTGGATGATATTGTCAAACGTTCGGGTAAGACTCATATCTTTACTCTCCAGATTCCTTTGGGAACTCGATGAAATGTATATTAGTCTTTCATACTTTTATTATGAATCTGGCTCGATAATTTGAGGTGATTTGCAATACTTGTTTGATTAGGTTTGCAATACTTTGCTTAGCATAGAGTCAACAGTCAGTTTATTTAATATTTCTACATACTTTAAAATTCATTTAGATTTTGCACAATGAACCCTAATAACTGATGGTAAGTGGTTAATCACTAATGGGTAACGCCGCCGCACCCTCTCCTGTGTCCTTCTGGCATCAATTGTCTTTTCTGTAGTTTTTGAGTCAAAATACTATTAAGAATAATGTATATAACCTAAGAATGACCTGAAGATGGCAGTATAGCTCTCTTCAGCAGCCTTCTTCTTCAAGCAATCATCAAAATGCCTTGACACTATTATGGTAAAGATTACTATAATTAGGAAACCCACTCTGGCTAGGAAGCAAGACGATGAGAACTTCCGTGGACGGACTTGTAAAGCATCCTGCTAACCTGCTTCAGGAGCCGGTTAGGGTAGAAAATCGAGAACTGGCGATCGCTTCTGAAGATTACAGCCTCTTGACCGACCTGTATCAGCTGACAATGGCAGCTTGTTACACCGGCGAAGGTTTAGATCAAACACGGGCAAGCTTTGAGCTATTTGCGCGGCGTCTACCCGCTGGCTTTGGCTATTTGATTGCGATGGGGTTGGAACAGGCGCTGGACTATCTGGAGAAATTTCGCTTCAGTCCCAGCCAGATAGCGGCTTTGCAGGCGACCGGAATTTTCGATCGGGCACCAGAGCGATTTTGGTCGCTTTTGGCAGATGCTCGGTTCACCGGCGATGTTTGGGCAGTTCCAGAGGGAACCGCCGTATTCGCTAACGAGCCGCTGCTGCGGGTGGAAGCGCCCCTTTGGCAAGCTCAACTGGTGGAAACCTACCTGCTGAATACAATTAATTACCAAACTTTAGTTGCCACACGAGCAGCACGGATACGGGATGTCGCGGGGCAGGAAGCGACGCTACTGGAATTTGGCACCCGGCGCGCTTTTAGCCCCCAAGCATCTCTGTGGGCAGCTAGGGCGTCATTGGCGGCTGGATTGGATGCGACTTCTAATGTACTGGCAGCGATTAAGTTGGGTCAAAAGCCCAGCGGGACGATGGCTCATGCTTTGGTGATGGCGCTGACAGCAACTGCTGGAAGTGAAGGAGAGGCTTTTACCGCCTTCCATCGATATTTTCCGGGTGCGCCCTTGTTAATTGATACCTACGATACAGTTGCCGCTGCCCAAATGCTGGCAGAAAAGATCGATGCAGGAGAAATGCAATTGTCTGGGGTGCGGCTAGATTCTGGCGATTTGGTAGGGTTATCCAAACAAGTGCGATCGCGCTTACCGGATGTTCCCATCTTTGCCAGTGGCGATTTGGATGAGTGGGAAATTGCCCGATTGCAAGCAGAGGGTGCTTGCATTGACGGTTATGGACTCGGAACTCGCTTGGTTACGGGAAGCCCAGTCAATGGAGTGTATAAACTGGTTGAAATTGATGGCATTCCTGTAATGAAACAGTCGAGTGGCAAGTTAACTTATCCCGGTCGCAAGCAGATTTTTCGCTGCTTTGAGGGCACTTTGATGAAAGCAGATCGATTGGGATTGGTGACGGAAAGTCCGCAGTTTGAGCAGCCGTTGTTGCAGCCGATGTTTAAGCAAGGCGAACGGGTATTTCTACCAGAATCTTTAGCGGAGATTCGAGAACGAACTGCGATTTCGGTAGGGAGTTTACCAGCGGAGACTCGTCAGTTGGATTCGCCTGTGTCGCCGTCGGTGGAGGTTTCGGCTGCATTGTTGGAGTTGATGGAAAAAACTCGTCGTTCTGGTTAAGGATTTGAGAACGAACCGCAAAGACGCAAAGGACACGAAGAAAGAGGAAGAAGAGGAATTAGGAAGATAATGAGAATTGCTTTATTCGGTACGAGTGCTGACCCGCCAACTTCTGGGCATCAAGCAATTTTGAAATGGCTGTCGCACCACTATGATTGGGTGGCGGTTTGGGCGTCGAATAATCCGTTTAAATCGCATCAAACGCCGCTAGAACATCGCTCAACGATGCTAAGGTTGCTGATTGAGGAAATTCATCCGAGTTGCCACAATATCGGACTGTATCCGGAATTCAGTAGTCCGAGAACTCTGGAGACGGTGCAGAAGGCTAGGCAATGCTGGGGAATGTCGGCAGATTTTACCGTCGTCATTGGTTCGGATTTGGTCAACCAGATGCCGCGTTGGTATAGAGTTGAAGATTTATTGCGGCAAGTGCATCTGCTCGTGGTGCCAAGACCAGGATATGCGATAGATGACCCTGATTTAGAGGCGCTGCGGCAACTAGGGGCGCAGATTGCGATCGCTGACATCAAACCACCGGCGGTTTCTTCCACAGCTTATCGTGAGAATGGCAACAGACAAGCCTTGACGACGACCGTTGAGGACTATATTCATAGAGAACGTTTATACGAATGCGAGGACGCAGCTCGAAAAAGATAGGTGATTCGGTAAAAAAACCGGCATTAGCGGATTTTAAAGTCGGAGTCGATAATGTGATTTTCTCAGTCGATACGGCGCAAAACCGACTATTAGTTTTGTTAGTCATGCGGCAAGACGAACCTTTTTACGATCGGTGGAGTTTGCCCGGTACTTTAGTGCGGCAAGGGGAATCTTTAGAAGATGCCGCCTATCGAATTTTGGCTGAAAAAATTCGCGTGAAAAATCTGTACCTAGAGCAGTTATACACTTTTGGCGGCCCTGGACGAGATCCGAGAGAATGCGAAGAAAGTTACGGAGTTCGTTATCTGTCGGTCAGTTATTTTGCTTTGGTGCGATTTGAAGAAGCTGAATTAATTGCCGATGGGGTTAGTGGAATTGCCTGGTACCCTTTGGAGCAAGTACCAGAATTAGCCTTTGACCACCATAAAATCTTAGAGTATGGTCATCGGCGTTTGCGAAATAAATTGGAATATAGTCCAGTCGCCTTTGAAGTGTTGCCGGAGTTATTTACTTTGAGTGACTTATATCAGCTTTACACGACCGTTTTAGGTGAAAATTTCTCGGATTATTCCAATTTTCGCGCCCGACTTTTGAAGCTGGGTTTTCTTTACGATACCAAAGTCAAAGTCTCGCGAGGCGCGGGGCGTCCGGCAAGTTTGTATCGGTTTGATGCTGAAGCGTTTGCTCCGTTTAAGGATAAACCGTTGGTATTTATTTAAACGCTTGATAGTAGCAGAGGCTCACCAATTAAAAAACAATTTATTTTTCTATTCCTTTGCGTTACTCTGCGTTACCCTTTGCGTACCTTTGCGTTAATAATAAAAAATTTAGATGAGTAAAGCATATTATGAAAGAAGCCGATGAGTGTTCAAATATACAAGAAATTCGCCAAGAAATTGATAAGCTCGACCGACAGATTATTGCAGCTTTTGGTAAACGATTTGAATATGTAAAAGCGGCGGCTAAATTTAAAACAAGCGAAACAACTGTAAAAGCTCCGGAAAGGGTTAAATCGATGTTGCAGCAAAGACGTCTTTGGGCTGAAGAACAAGGCTTAAATCCAGATGTAATTGAAAAGCTATATCAAGATTTAGTAACTTATTTTATCAATGAAGAATTAAAACATTGGCAATCTAAATTCTAATCGCTGCGATTGAAAAATTAGTTTCAATAATTAGAACGACGCAAAATGCCCTTACATAGGTGATTACTGAATATGAAAATTGCGATCGCTCAACTCAACCCCACGATTGGCAACCTCAGCGGCAATGCCCAACACATTCTAGAGGCGGCGAGACAGGCAACTCAGCAAGGTGCCCGTTTGTTGCTGACGCCGGAACTCTCTTTGTGCGGCTATCCACCACGAGATTTGCTGCTGAATCCCGGCTTCGTTGAGTCTATGGCACAGGTGTTGCAGCAGCTGGCAGGGGATTTACCACCCAATTTAGCGGTGTTGGTGGGCACGGTGGAGCCAAATCCCAAAGGGCACGTCACCGGAGGTAAACCGTTATTTAATAGTATTGCCTGGTTAGAACAGGGCAAAATCCAGCAAATTTTTCACAAGCGACTGTTGCCCACCTACGATGTTTTCGACGAATATCGATACTTTGAACCGGGGCTTCAGCCAAATTCATTTACTCTCGATCATCTCCGCATCGGCGTCACAATCTGCGAAGATTTGTGGAACGATGAGGAATTTTGGGGAAAGCGCAGCTATGCAGTGAATCCGATTGCTGACTTAGCTCAATTGGGTGTAGATTTGGTGGTGAATTTGTCCGCTTCTCCCTACAGTGTCGGTAAGCATCACTTGCGAGAGGCGATGTTGCGTCATAGTACCGTTCGTTACCGCCAACCAAGCGTTTATATCAATCAGGTTGGGGGAAATGATGACTTAATTTTTGATGGTAGCAGTTTCGCTTTAAATCACGCCGGGGAAGTGGTGTGTCGTGCCCTTCGTTTTGAGACGGATTTGGTACTGCTGGAATTTGATGAGGAAAAGCGAGATTTGTCCCCCTCAGCAACCGGGGAAAACGGGGGATTAGCAGCGTTTGCGGCAAGTGAAGACGAGGAAATTTGGGCGGCGTTGGTGTTGGGAGTGCGAGACTATGCCCGCAAGTGTGGCTTTTCCAAAGTCACACTTGGCTTGAGTGGTGGAGTCGATTCGGCATTGGTAGCAGCGATCGCATCCGCCGCTTTAGGGGCAGAAAATGTATTCGGCGTCCTTATGCCTTCGCCCTACAGTTCCGATCATTCTGTCGAAGATGCGCTGAAATTAGCCCAAAAGCTAGGTATTGCTACTCAAACCCTAGCGATTGGGCAGCTGATGCAGAGTTATGACCAAACGTTAGAACATCTGTTTGCTGGAACGTCGTTTGGGCTTGCGGAAGAGAATATTCAATCGCGGATTCGGGGCAATTTATTGATGGCGATCGCCAACAAGTTTGGCTATCTCCTCCTTTCTACCGGCAACAAGTCAGAAATGGCGGTCGGTTACTGTACGCTTTATGGCGATATGAATGGGGGATTAGCGGTAATTGCTGATGTGCCGAAAACTCGCGTTTATTCTCTGTGCAATTGGCTGAATCGCAACGGTGAAATTATTCCGACTAATATCCTCACAAAACCACCAAGTGCCGAACTAAAACCCGGTCAAGTCGATCAAGATTCTCTCCCCTCTTATGACATTTTGGATGATATTTTGCAGCGGTTAATTCACGAACATCAATCAACCGCTCAAATTATCGAAGCTGGTCACGATCCAGTCGTTGTCAATAAAGTGATGCAGTTAGTGGCGCGTGCCGAATTTAAGCGGCGACAAGCACCGCCTGGACTGAAAATTACCGATCGGGCTTTTGGCACCGGCTGGCGAATGCCGATTGCGAGTCGCTGGAGCGCGATCGCATAACGCGGAGCTTATTTTTAGGAACCGGCAATTTTGGCTCATTGAGAGGATTGCTGGATAGATTTTAGGGGACTGATACAGGCGGTAAGCGGAATGATGCCCAAGGCGATCGCGATTAATCCTAATCCCATTAACTGGCTAAATTTCTGATCTTCTAACTTTTTAAATAGCATCGGCTTCCTACTCGGTAAATATTGGCGTTAATCCCAACCAAGTTGATTGGACATTTATTTGGCATCCAGGGAATTTAAGCTGAGTGCGGCTTACTGAGGCTTATTGAATGTGGCGCTGAATTTAGGGGGGTGTGGAGATGACTGGGTGAATTCCGAACGGAAATTGAAATTATTTCCCGACCGAGAGCCAAGAGTAACCTTGAATCCTTATCAGAAATTGAAATACAGTAGACTGGTTGGCTATAGCTGCTACGGCTCCTCATCAAAAATGTTTACTGGATCGGAAACTACGGCGACCGTTTTAATTGTGCTGGTGGCTTTAGGCATCCTTAGTTGGGGCTTCTACCGTGCCAAGTCATTCGGCAAACTCGGTATCTTAGCTTGGTTGCAGTCAGTGGTGTTGATGTCTCCCTGGCTGTTGTTTTTTGGATTGTTCGCAGCCGGGATTTATATCAACCTGGTGAGCATCTTGTTTATGTTGATAGCCTCCGCTGGATTGTACATCTTCATCGGAAAGAAACTGCGAGCAGCTGGTCAGGATGCGATACTGCGAGAGCAAGTCTTGAAAATGATGAAAGACCAAGACTCGCTCCCGACAGAAGAGACTTCTGAGGGAAATGGGGGAGAGACATCGGCGGCGACGCCAAAAGAGGCGACAAATGCCGTCGTCCAAGAAGTGGTTCCCATTCCAGATGAAGACTTGAAAAACATCCAAGGAATTTTTGGCATTGATACCTTCTTTGCTACAGAAAGCATTCCTTATCAGGAAGGAGCCATCTTCAAGGGGAATCTGCGGGGAGAACCTGCGGTGGTTCATTCCCGGTTATCTGCGAGTTTGCAGGAGAGATTGGGCGATCGCTATCGGCTATTTTTAGTAGAAAATCCGGAAGAGAAGCCGGTGGTGATTGTTCTCCCTAGCAGCAACGATCCGAAACCAGCAACCTTACCGCAGAACATCTTGGCAGGCGTCCTCGTCGTGGCTACCATTGCCGCTAGCTTAGAGACTGCGGGAATTTTCCTCGGCTTTGATTTCTTCAGCAACCCAAACCGCTTTGGAGAAGTTCTGCCCATCAGTGCCGGAATCTGGGTGGTTTTAGGGACTCACGAACTCGGTCACTGGTTCCTCGCTCGTCGTCACAATATTCGCCTAAGTTTTCCTTTTTTCATCCCATCCGCACAGATTGGCTCATTTGGGGCGATTACTCGGTTTGAATCGCTGTTACCCAATCGCACAGTGCTGTTTGATATCGCTTTAGCAGGTCCTGCTGCCGGTGGCATTGTCTCTCTATTGATGCTAATCGTTGGCTTAATTCTTTCCCACGAAGGCAGTCTATTTAAGGTGCCATCGGAGTTCTTCCAGGGGTCAATTTTGGTGGGCACTCTGGCACGAGTTGTCCTCGGTTCTAGTCTCCAGACAACCCTTGTTGATGTCCACCCGCTGACGATTATCGGTTGGTTGGGTTTGGTGGTAACAGCGTTCAATTTGATGCCAGCGGGAATGCTTGATGGGGGTCGAATTGTCCAGGCAATCTACGGACGCCAAATCGCTCGCCGCGCTACCGTCGCCACGTTAATTTTGCTGGGAATTGTCTCTCTGGCAAATCCGACGAATCCGTTGCTGCTGTACTGGGCGATTGTGATTTTGTTCTTGCAGCGGGGTCTGGAACGTCCTAGCTTGAATGAGATTTCCGAACCCGATGATGCACGAGCTGCTTTGGCGTTGTTGGCGCTGTTTTTAACGGTGGCAACTCTCCTTCCTCTCACTCCCGGCTTGGCGGGTCGCTTGGGAATTGGGGGATAGAAATTGGGAATGGGTGAATATTCTCTCCTCCCCTTTCCCTGTCTCCCGCTCAGTTCCATCCAGGCGAATGCAAAGAAGTTTAAACAGTCCTGGAGAATATTTAACATTTCTTAAACAATTTCCCTAAAAACGATTAAACTTCATTGCAAACTTAGAAGAGACTATGAACGGTGTGATAACTTCGTTAAGGTTGACATTAAGGTTGACAAACGGCTGAGAGATAACGATGGAGAACACAATAAACGTGCCTTTACAGCAATCCTCAACTCCTTTATTTCGTGAAGATTTTAGTGAGTACGTAGCGCATCTACAGCTTCACATGGCGTTACAAGCGCGGAACCTTGTTCCCACTCTCACTAAGGCTGTTGATAGCCGCGAACAGCTATTGCACCAAACTCAGGCGGATATTGAAAAGCTGATTTCTCGTCAAGGCATCTAAATTCGGCTGATTTTGATTGATTGGTTGATAGGCTGATAGCCGCGCAATTATTTCTAACAATTTTTTGAAACTCCACTGAACTTAGTTTGACAATCAGAGCTTTATCGCTCTGATTTTTTTATGGAGTGAATTGCCTGCGTAGGGTCGTGTTTGTGCCACGCCCCTACAAAATATAAATTTTTTACCAGTTAATTTAATCCTGATACATCAGAGAGACGCGATCGCTTTACTGAGTTGTCAGCACGCACATTATTCCGATTCAGCGCAATTACCGATTCTGTTTGTTGGAGTGCTGATTGCCAAACTTCATATCCCCGACCACTCAAATGCAGCCCATCCGTCGTTAAGTCCAGACGCAAATTTCCTTCGACATCGCTAAAGCGAGAGTGAATATCTAGATAGCCTGCACCCTGTTGTTGAGCAAGGATAGCAAGTTGTTGGTTGAGGTTACGAATTCGGCGGTTTGGGATAGTGTTGATCCGGGTGGGAAGAATGGATTGCACGATGATTGAGCTGCTACGATGCTCTTGGCGTAAGCGCCGAACAATCTGGCGAAGATTTTCGAGAATTGTTTCATCCGTTGCACCTTGGCGCAAATCGTTGATGCCAGCTAAAACGTAAATAACATCGGGACGAGTTTGGGAAAAAGCAGACAATCTTTTCAAGATGCCACGAGAATTATCCCCAGAAATTCCCTGATTCAGCCACAAAGTCCCCCCAGGAAGACGTTCTTGGGGAAACCACAATGAGAGAGAATCTCCCACTAATACGGAGAGGCGGTTGGCACCTTGACCTTGAGAAACTGCTCTCGCTTCCCTTGCCAGTAGGCGTTTCCACTGTTCATAGCTAGGTTTTTGTAAAGCCAGTGCTTTAGTGCCTGCTTTGTTCGCCCAGTATGACTGAAAGCTATCAGCAGGTAGACGAGTATAAATCTTGCCTGCTTTCAGGGCGGCTAATCTTTGGTAAAAAAGTTGACTGCCAGATGCCGGTTTTGTCGTTACTGTATCCGGTTTCAGCTTCGCTTGTAGGGAGGGTTTCAGTTCTATCGCGGCTTGAGCTGCTGTCGGTGCTAAAGCTGTAGTAATCGTTAGTGTGTCAGCCCCCTGGAAAGGATTAGTCTGCGAAATCAACTGCTGGCTAAATTCCGGAGAGGTGATTTCAATGGTTGGGACGATTTTCTGAGCCACCAGTGGCTCAAAGGTACTCGACTCACTGGAATGCCATAACGCTAACAGGTTGTCAGGCTGTGGAGGCAGCACGGGCGGGGGCGGGGCGGCTATTTGCCCGCCGCTTAACAAACTTACCGCCAACAGATAAGGATCGCCCATTGTGTCTCTACTCCTTCACTTGTGCCTTCCTTTCCCTTTGACAGGGATTATTGGTTGGAGTCAGGAATTTTTAGGAGAAGCGATCGCTTTCTGTTGGCAAGACGCGGGAGCGATCGCGTTTAAACTCCTCTAAAGTGACGGCATACACGAGTCATTTGTCAAGCATATTCAAAAATAAGTCAAAAAAATAAGTCAGAAGTTGATTTGAGCGCCATACAAATCAACTTCTGACCGTCTACTCGCAAGCAAGCCAGATTGGGAAATGCGATCGCATTCCGGTTACGAATACTGCGATATCATTGGCAGTTCCTGATTGAGAACCCAATTGCCAATATCCCGAAGCTTGTAGTCCACTGGGTCATGCAGGGTAAATGTCCTAAGGTCGCGCCAGTAGCGGTCAAAGCCGTATTTCGCAGCGGTGGAACGAGCGCCCATGACTTCAAAGATGCGGGTGGTGATATCCAAGCCAGCTTTAGTGGTAAAAGCTTTAGCCGTATAAACAGCGATCGCAACTTCACCCCGTTCCTCATGAGTGAGCGTCAGTCCCTTCTCCCATGCTGTCTGTACCTGTTGCGAAGCTTGATTGCAAAGCGCGATCGCTGCTTTTAGTGCAGTCCATAGCTCACCATAGTGCTGCAAAATGTACGGGTCTTTCGATGCCCGATCGACGCCTGAGGTCATCCAGGGTCGAGTCATCGTCGTCGTGTAATCCCTTGCCGCTTCCAAGGCTCCTTCGGCAATTCCTAGATAGACATGGGTTTTCGCCAACTGATTCACCACGAACAAGAGGGTGGAAAAGGCACCCTCTGGAGATGGTGACGGGCCGAGAATTTCATCCGGGTTCACGAGGACATTGTGGAATGTGAAACTACCGCTAGCGGTGCAGCGTTGTCCCATATTGTCCCAGTCGTTATTGTAGACAATGCCTTCTCGATCCTTAGGAAGGATGAAGGCAATGGGATGATCGACCCCATCTTGCACGGCGGCGAACACACGCATATCTGCGGCTGCCACTCCGGTGCCAAAGGTCTTCATTCCATTTACCCGGAAGCGATCGCCGTCTGGCTCAATTTTGAGGCGAGTGTCCCGCGTGTTAAATGCATTGCCCCAAAACAAGTGATTTTGGGCAGTGGCTCGATAGTAGCGTTCGGCTTGAGCGGGGGTGCCGCTCACCTGACCCACCACTGATAAAATGAGCTGATTGCAGTAGAGCTGCCCTGTGGAACCATCAGCCTTAGCAATTTCCTGAAGAATCTTGAAAGCTTCCACCCAGGTTGCGCCAATGCCGCCATATTCTCGCGGTACAACCAGAGGTAACAGCCCCGCTTCTCGCAGTCGCCGAACTTCTTCATGAGGGACACCGGCTTGGCGATCGCGTTCGACAGCACTCGCTGCTAATTCTTGGGATAGGGCAGTTGCGATCGCTGCATAATCTTTCAATTCAATGCGGTTTAGTAATGAAGTCATGGTTTTTTCTCCTGTTTACTTGTCTTGTGTAGTAGATAATTTCTGAACTGGTTGCGAGGCTTGATTGAAAACAACCAGTGAAGAGAACTGTTTCGTCGTTAGCAATAGGGAATCACTGCTACTGGGTTTTTGGTAACGCCAAGCAAATGCACAGAGTTTGCACATAGAGTTTTCTAGCTTTCAATGGTTTTCGGAATTGAAGGTTGGTATTACATAGTTTTTTACCGATTCCCTGGCTTGCCGCTACACTTGCGATTCCCTCTGTATCCCCCCAATTGAGGCGAGGGATTTAATCCAGACAATTCGTAAAACGGGTTTAATTCTTCCGCACAATGTAGTAATTGTTTTGAAAATCATGAGCGAGTTGCTTGATTTCTACGCTAGTGAAACCAGCATCTTCTAGCATTTCCAATGCTTTCTCCTGACCCCACATGGCACCAAGCCCCATGCCTCCGGCGGCAAGCGATACAGTCATGCAGTGCATACAAGAAATGGTGTAAAGTAATGGTCCTGCCGGATGATCGAGATTGCCACCCACATAGCTGGAAGCGCGAATATCTTGCATCAAATAAACACCATCGAAGCGCAGTGCTTGAGCAATTCCTCGCAAAACTACATCGGGCTTAGCTTGGTCGTGAACTGCATCAAAGGTAGCGATGAAATCATATTTCTCCACTTCATCTAAAGTAGCAGCATCTTTTACTTGAAAGTGGATATTTGCGAGACCGAGGTGTTGGGCTTCGGTTTGCGCGATCGCGATCGCTTCTTCTGAGAAGTCGTAGCCTGTAAACCGACTATTCGGAAATTCTTTCGCCATTTTGGTGATAGCACGACCGCTACCACACCCTACATCCAGCACATTAATTCCCTCCTCAAGTGCCTCAATCAGTCCGGGAATTAAGGGCAAAATGTGGTCATTGAGCGCCGAAACCACCGTTTGACCGCTGTCTTCCGCCATCACTTGATGAAAACGCTTGAAAGCAGAATAGGGAACCCCACCACCCTTGTAAAAGCAGTCGATGATTTGCTCCTCAACACTGCCTAACAAAGGGATGTATTGGGAAAATGCAGCAATATTGTCAGGACTGGAAGCTCGCGTTAAGAAGGCGGCGTGTTCTAGGGGCAAAAAGTAGGTATTCTTCGTCGGATTGTGTTCCACAAACCCACCAGTAACCATTGCTCCCAACCACTCGCGCACGTACCGCTCATTCAACCTTGTTTCGTCTGCAATCTGTTGGCTTGTAGAAGGCGGTAGTTCAGCCATCGTGTCAAATAGCCCAGTTCTGTGACCGATGGAGGTCATGATAGCGATCGCGCCACTATTGAGAATGTTAAGCATCCGTTCGGCAAATGCTTCTGCTTTGGTTTGGTCTAGGGTAAGTGTTGTCATAGCGTCCTCGTAATGATTTTCAAGATTGAGTTTGAATGTGTTATTCAGACTGCGATCGCAAAAACTTAGATTTGTGTTGCACTCTTAAGAATGGGAGTTGGGGGAGCTAATATGCAGCATCCCAAAGATAAATAGAGATAAGAGACAACAGATACCAATTCACTATTTTTATGTCACATTTACGATCCCCCCAACCCCCCTTCAAAAGGGGGGCAAATAGACGTATTGGTGGCAGAAATAAAGTGAAATGCTATGAGACTATTTGCAGAGACTCAACCTAAGCTGTGTGTCTCCCTTCCGGATTTATTCGCTATCCTGTGTGAATGTTTTTTGGTATACGAATAAGCTATTAAGGCAAGCGTTCCGATAGCGTTCTTCCAGCGTTCGATGTCCCCAAACCCTTACCCTACGGTATGTATGCATATAACCCCAGAAAAATAATTGCGATCGAGTACAGCCCTTTGGTCATGAAAACAGCGAAGCGAGGCGTTAGTCTAGCGCCGACCTGTCAGTTCGCTAACAGCGCCCGGTGGTTGTCTACTTGTGGTTTCTCGTAACGGATTGCGGCTCGTGGGAACTGCTTGAGACGATTAATAAAAGACTAGAAAAATAGACTTATTCAGTTTCTAGCTGCACAATCCTAGAAAAATTTATTCAGAATTGGTGAGTCGCCAAAAATATTGCGATAAAGCATCTTCGCTTTAACCCCAGTGCGAGTGATGTGAATCACAAAAATGCAAATTCCTTATCACATTTAATTGAACGCTTTGCGAACGCTGCTTTGAATAACTTGGTATTTAGTTCAAGCAATTCACTAATTTACAACGCAAATACCAAGGAGCAACTTCCATGATCTCTAATATGAAACGTGCAAAAGTAGCGATCGCATTTTCTGCCACTCTAATATCTACTGCTGCCATTCCCACCGCAGCATTTGCTGGAGATAATAAAGTCTACGCTGGAAATATGTGTCAGCCTGAGACTTCAGCTTCTAATCAGCAATTTAGTCGTATAGCTGGACAGTTTTTAGTTCAAGGTAGCACATCCATTAACCTGCGTTGTCCTGTTGTTCGGGACATTACATCAGGGACGGAAAATGGCAGCACAGGACCGCTTGCCTTTGTGCATGTATTCAGTAATAACGCTCAGTCTACAACCCTAAAGTGCGAGCTGCGGGCTAACCAGCCAAACTCTCTAAGTTCCCAATCTCAGAAATTAACAATCGCACTGAGCGGTGGTGCTGTAGGTACCCCGAAGAAGCATATGTTCAATTTCACCGGACCTGTAGCTCAAACTGCTAACGGATCTTACGAGGTTGTTTGCTCCCTACCACCGGGTACTGGAGTTGCGAGTTACTCAGTTGCTGAGTAATTGGGTGCATTTATCGGTCAATTTCCAATGCTTTAATACCATTTTGTTCTCTGTTGGCAACATATAGATTTCTTAGCCCCCCATTATATCGGGGTTTAGGAAGCTCGTTAATGTAGCGCCTCGCAAACCAAATTGTATCACTAGCAAACTGGTTCAATAAGGCATTGGAATTTTATCAACACCCTAGCCTAGAGATTACCTCTTATTCCCTCTCGATGGCTAGGGTTTAAACACCGGATGAGTCAAGACTGGATATTTGGGAAAATTGCCTCATATCCAAAGTCTGAACTTAAGTTTTTGTCTTTAATCTTGCATTGAATTAAATTCAGGCTTGTCGCTAAAATCTATTAAATCAGGTTGAAATATTATTAATTGTTTCAGCTTGTTAAATTGATTTAGCCATCATTTAAGGGGAATTTCTGATTTCATGAAGGCGAAGATAGAACTCCCAAAAAATGTTTGAATGCAAGTAAATGAGAGATGGTTGTTTCTCTAAAAAATTGGAAATATTAATCCCTGGCATCTCATAACTTAAACAAGACTGCTATCTGTTTTAAGTTCTGGATTTATTTTAGGGATAAAGCAAGGTTTGAGCTTAAAAAAGTTGGCGTGTCCGCACTGAATACATGAATACTTCTCTAGAATTTTTACCAACTATTACCAGTATGCAGAAATCACTTCGTCTCACAACCTTCCTGGGAATTGCTTCAATTTTCTCTGTCAATTACCACCCTTTTAGCAATTCATGGATTGCCAATTTTCAAGCGGAGAGTGCCTCCGCTTCCGAGATTGATATGCCCTTTTGCTATATGCAGACATCGGATGGAAGAACTTTAGACCTCACCCAACTGTGCGGTCAGAAACCTCAAGTCATCATCGCAGATCAAACATCTGATGGGGATATTTTGACAGGTCGCATCATCAACGAAACCCAAAAAATAGTTCGCTCGATTGAAGTCAGCTATAACGTTGTTGGCTTAGATGGCAAGGTGATTAAAAGGAGTTCTGTCAGTGCGGAACCCTCGATACTTAATCCCGGACAAAGCGGTTCTTTCAAAGTTCACACAATTGTCGGTGATGGCAAATTGCAAGCAACATCTGTTAATTGGGAAGAGTAACGAAAATGGGTAGTCTAGTTTCACTTTCTTACCTAAACTTTCTGTTCTACAGAAACGCCGAATAAATTAACGGATTTCGGCGTTAAAACCCAAGTAGCCGCGTGGAGTAATCATCCAATCCGCGTGGGTGCGAGTGCTGCTATTGCCAATCAGTACCGTTGTCAGCATATCGATGGGAGTATCGAGTAATTTTTCAAGTGTAATCAGCGTAATTTGTTCGTCTTCTCGATAAGCTGATTTCACGATCGCAACCGGCGTGTGACGATCGCGATATTGCAGAAAGATAGTTTGGGCGATCGCGATCTGCTGGGTTCGAGTTTGCGATCGCGGATTATAAAGTGCAGTGACAAAATCTGCCTGCGCGGCGGCACTCAGGCGCTTTTCAATCACCTCCCAGGGGGTCAGCAAGTCGCTCAAACTAATCGCGCAGAAGTCGTGCATCAAAGGCGCACCCACCCGCGAGGCAGCGGCTTGTAGGGCGGTAATTCCCGGAAACACCTGCACTCCTGGCGTTTTGCCATCCCAGCCGTTGACTTGGAGTTCTTCCATGACTAACCCAGCCATGCCGTAGATGCCGCAGTCTCCAGAAGAAACAACCGCTACGGTTAATCCCCAATTCGCTAATTCTATTGCTCGTTCTGCCCGTTGCCGTTCCTGGGTAATCGGTAACGCTTCTACAATCTGTCCGGGACGCAGCAAAGGAGAAATCAGATCGATATACAGAGAGTAACCAATGATGGCGTCAGCGCCGGATACAGCGGTTTGAGCCGCGGGAGTCATTTGGTCTAATTTTCCAGGTCCCGTACCAACCAGCAATAAACAGCCCGTGCGACCCGTATATTCTTGTTCGGATTGAGCGATCGCTACCGTTACCGCCCCTGGTTGACCTTCTAATTTAAAAACTTGTTTTGCCACTTTCAGCGGCACAATGTCTTCCGCCCCGACTGAAGCTGCATGAATCGCTGCGGCTTCAGCAACACTGGGCGTTCCGACTTCTGCTTCCACAACCGCTGAGGGCGTGGGGACGCTAACAGAACGCAGGATATCAGCCGGAAAAGTTCGCAAAGGCAAATGGCGATCGCGGCATAATTCCACTAACCCAACTTCCGAAGCTTTAATGTCGATGGTGGCAATCCCGGCGATCGCTTCTTGGGCTAGGTGATTCTTCTCAAACACCTGCCCAATTGCTGTTTCTATCAACGTTTTCGAGGTTCCTCGTTCGCAGCCGATTCCCACCCACAAGACTCTAGGATGCCACTGGACTCTTGGCAGCTTTGATGCTAAGGAAAATCGTTGCTGGGTGGGGCTAATCCAAATCCTCGCCGGGGATGATTTTGGATCATCGGGTTCCTGGTTAGATTGAACCATCTCTGATTGACTGGCGAGATATTCTGGAACCCTAAAATCAAATGGATGATTTTCAGGAAGATGACTTTGCCATAAAGGAGAACCCGCTTCCTGAATGACTTGTACCCGTTCCCCTCTCGCTACCGCTGCACTCACGCCCGTCCAATCTCCCTCACCTCGATTCCAGCCAAAAGGAACGCCCAGCATATCCACGGCTGGGAGTCCTAACCCAGTGGAGGCACCTGTCAAGACTGGCGTTGCCCCAATGGTAAGGGCGATCGCTTGTGCCAACCGATCCGCCCCTCCCTGATGACCGCTACATAGACTAATAACAAACTGACTATTTTCATCTACCACGACCACTGCTGGATCGCTGGATTTATCTTGCAATAAGGGTGCAATCAAACGCACCACGGCTCCAGATGCCAAGCAGAAAACAAAGCCCCGATGTGTATTCCACAAGGTCGCTAGGTGGTCTTTGAGGGAACCGCGATAAACTTTGGCTGATGCGATCGCCCTTGTCTCTACAACATCGCTTAGAGACTCTGGAACCCAAAGAGTAGCACCCGTAGATTGACAAAGCGGCTGTAGTTTTTGGGCACCCGTGGGAGTAGTCGCGATCGCGGCTAGTGGCTGAAAATCACCTAACAGTAATACCATCGATTGTCTTGAGTTGTTTTGTGAGAGCGATTATTTGCGCGATCGCAAAGCGTATGTCCAAAGGCTATGGCGCTACTCGCTCTCCGGATTTTACTCTTCTTCGAGGGTTTCTGAGTCGTACTCTTCGTCTAGCTCCTCGACATCTTCACCGTATTCCTCTACGGATTCTTCGTCTTCGCCGTATTCCTCGTCTTCGTATTCTTCGTCTTCGTCTTCGGCGACGGCTTCTATATCCTCTTCGTCTTCGACGTATTCTTCGTCTTCCTCATCTTCCTCTACAGCTTCATCATCCTCGTCGTATTCCTCGTCTTCGTCTTCGGCGACGGCTTCTATATCCTGTTCGTCTTCGACGTATTCTTCATCTTCGGCGACGGCTTCTTCGTATTCATCATCCTCGACGTATTCTTCGTCTTCGGCGACAGCTTCTATGTCTTCTATGTCTTCTTCGTCTTCGACGTATTCTTCATCTTCGTCTTCGACGTATTCTTCATCTTCTGCGACGACTTCTTCGTACTCTTCCTCGTCACTGCCAATCTCACTGTCTGAAATATCGAGAGAATCGGCAATCAGCGGGATAATGTCATCCAAAAAGGAGGCGTCATCATCGCTCCAAACGTCCCGGCTATAGTCGAGGTCAGTGACGCTGCGAATCGTCCAGCAGTCATCGCAATATTCGGGATTGGTCATGTAGTCGTAGGGAATGTAACAGTATCCCTTGTCTCCCCAGTTTGTGCCCCAAGAATTGCGAACCACAAATACCCGATCTTTGTCCGAGTAGCCGACGCACAACATCGCGTGACCGCCTTGAGACTCCTCTCTTTCCGGGTTGGGCATGGGAATCCCCTTATTTCCCTCCCTCATGAACGAATCGAAAAGCTGTAACCCAAAGGCAAACGGATAGCCCTCGGCTAGACAATGCTTCATGGCGTACAAATCCACGTCAATTCGCTCAGCATCGTCGATCAAGAATTGGGTTGCTTCCTCATAAGCTTGGTCGTGGGGACGGTGAAACAACCGCTCTGGGTGATAGGGCCAGGTTAACTCAGAACAAGCGCCCATCTTTCGCAATACCTGGATGCAATTGCGAAGTGTTGCTCCGGCGTCTTCTTCAATTTCTCCGGCGAGCGATCGCGCATTGTAATAAATAAACAACCGGCTTACATCCCCAGCGGTACCGAGTTGACGCATTGCCAGGTATTCGTAGGCTCCCGCCATCGCATTACCCGTGCAGCTTCCCACCTCCCCCTGATCTTCTACCGGAGTCAGGTAGTGACGTAAATCGACCCGTGGCGGTAGCTTTTCGGCTTGAAATCGATGAGCCGCGTACTTCTTATCGTTCGCATCCTTTGTGTCGGGTCGATAGCCGCCCAATTTTAACTTTTTGCCGGTCGAATGCTGGACGGAATCAACTTTGGGCGAATAGCGCAGATTCGGCATAAAACAACCTCTAGGGTCAGCTATCGTTTTATCAGTTCATCTATCTGAGGATAGATTTATGCGCTCATTCTAACTGTCCGCCGGATAAGCGTCCAGAGATGCGAATCGCCAGTGGATGCGATCGCTCGAAAGCCGAAATACACGCTACATTCCCCCCCACAGCGAAAACCCGGCTTCTTGAAGAAACCGGGTTTAGCTAAGAAAGAGTTATGGCGTTTCTCAGTTGGGTGGTAGGGGCTTTTTGATTACCATGCCCCTACAGATATATCGCACCCAACCCTTGAATTGCTTTTTTAGGTGAGAAGAGGGGGACTCTTCTCTCAGATCAACCTCACCGCCAGGATGTTAAATCTTTGCGCTCAAATCAAGCTGAGGCTGAATTTGACTAACCGAGTCAGCCGCAGGAAGCATAGACTCTAAGGGAGCAAGGTCTTGCGTCGCTACTGTGTTATGCACCGATGCTTGTAGCATTGGCGTGCGAAGAATTGAATTATTCGCCAGGGTAAACAACGGGTTAGACAAAATCCCTGCCAAGGTTGTCGTCACTAACGACAGCACCAAAGTCACTTGCAAAGGGCGCATTCCCGATATATCCCAGCGGATTTCTGGATAATTCTTCACGGCGTCAGACATTTCTTGGGGTTCTTTTACCACCATCATCTTGACGACACGGATGTAGTAGTAAATCGAGACGACGCTCGTGAGCAACCCTAGTAAGACTAAGCCGTAAACACCCGCCTGCCAACCTGCCCAGAACAGGTAGATTTTTCCGAAGAAGCCAGCCAAGGGCGGAATTCCTCCCAAGGACAGCAGACAAATACTCAAGCACAAAGTCAGAAGCGGATCTTTTTGATACAGTCCCGCGTATTCGGTAATTTGATCCGTACCTGTTCGCAGGGTGAACAGAATCACGCAGGCGAAGCCGCCCAAGTTCATGAACAGGTAAACCAGCATATAAAACACCATGCTGGCATAACCTTCTTCGGTGCCGGTAATCAAACCGATCATGACAAAGCCAGCTTGGGCAATGGAAGAGTAAGCCAGCAGACGTTTCATGCTGGTTTGGGTAAGCGCAACGACGTTACCCAGTATCATGCTCAAGACTGCGAGGGCGGTGAAGACAAAATGCCACTCTTGAGTGACGAGGGGGAAAGCTGTCACCATCAGGCGGATGGCAAGGGCAAATCCAGCGGCTTTTGAACCAACGGAGAGGAAGGCTACAACAGGTGTTGGTGAGCCTTCGTAAACGTCTGGTGTCCATTGGTGGAAGGGAACGGCGGCAATTTTGAAGCCAATCCCGGCGATCGCAAAGACTAATGCAATCAGCAACCCTAAGGATAAGTCAGCGTTCGCGCTGGAAATGCCAGTAGCGATCGCGCTCAACTTCGTTTCTCCCCCGGATAGTCCGTACAGCAGCGAGACACCGTAGAGGAAAATTGCTGTACTCGAAGCGCCAATTAGCAGATATTTTAACGCTGCTTCATTGGAACGGGGGTCGCGCTTCATGTATCCCGTCATCAGGTAGGACGAGATACTGAGGGTTTCTAAGGCGACAAAAATCGTCACCAGCTCATCTGCACCACACAGAATCATTCCCCCAATGGTGGCGCTAAGCATAATCCCAATAAATTCCGCCAGGGAGGTGCCGCTTTGTTCTACATAGCGGATCGACATCATAATCGTGACGGCGGTAGACAAGGCAACGATGCCGCGAAAGACGACGCTCATGGCATCGCCGTTGAAGCTACCCAAGAAGCCGATGGTGTTCGTGTTCCCCCATTGATAGTACAAAGCGACGATGGAGGCGAGTAGACCCGCGATCGCAATATAGGGCGTGAAGCGCGAGGACGACCGCCCGATAATCAAGTCAACGATGAGAACTGCCAAAAGGGTGACAATTAAAATCCCTTCCGGCCAGATTGTCCCAACATTCAACTGGGCTGCAAGTTCAGCAAAACTCATGAGATATATAGTTTTGGGTATTTAGGCAGAGAGACTGAGACTCTTAATATTATTTAATTTTATGGCGTTCGGGGTTGCTTGGATTATTGATGAGGGCGATCGCTTTTGGCGTCATGAACCCCAAAGACGCTAAGAACAAGGAAAAAAGACAGGAAAGAGGCGATCGCGCTGTCGCTAAAATCTCAGTAGGCGAAGTGACTTGTCAGCGATCGCGCGATCGCCTGTCTTCGATTCTGCGATGGTGACGCAATCGAGCTTTTCGAGATTCTGCAAGGGTAAGAAGCGGTGGTACAGTCTTGGGCTACTGTAACTGATGGAGAATTAATGCGAATCAGTTCTAAAAATCCAGAGTTGCGATCGCCAAAATCAACAAGCTTGGATGTATCGTGTAGATGGCTCAGTTACGCAGTATCCCGCTACAGCGGCTTTGAGTGGTGAGGATGTGGTGCTGGGATTTACGTTGCCTGTGCGGAGTTTGGTGCGAGAGCGATCGCGTTTAGAGACATGAACCCCCAAGAAGCACAACCCACATTTTGTAGAGAAGCGATTTCTCTCATCTGGAGAGAGTGTTAGGTTTGCACAGAAAATTCTTCAGGATCGATTCCCCAATTCACCCAGCCAATCGCTTCACGCGCCGATTTCATATTAGGCGGAACGCGCAAGGCATGAATGTGTCCGGTACTGGGACAAGTCATTTTTAATAAATATATTGGCTCTACATCGAGCTTATTATCTATTTTTAACAAGGTATATTCTTGCCAATAATCTAATTTAGTTGCTTGCAATTCCTGGCAAATACGGCTGTAGCCAATTACCTGTATTAATACTCGTCGCAGTTCCGCATTATCTTCTTTTAAAAGCCATTGAGGTTGCCACTGACTTGGGTGTAATTTGCCGTATTCTTCTGGTAAGGTTACGCCGTGATAGGAGTAAAAATTATATCCATCAGCAAATTCGATTGCCGGTTCTCCTTCGGCATGGAGGCGATTTTGGCTATCGAAAGAGATTTTTATCGGGCGTTCGCTGACTATATTTTGTGTATCAAAGTAGCGCCAAGTCCATCCTGCAAACTGCTGTAACTGCCAATAGGCTTGTCCTTGGGTGTCTCGATCAATGCCATTCAAGGCAGCAATAGACTTAACAGTTTCCCTCGCTGATTCAAATTGAGAAGTTACAACTAAAATATCAATCTTTTCTGTAATCGGGCAGGTTTTCTGTAACAAATTAACCGGATAATTCAATAAATTAAGTTGGAGTAAAGTATATTCCTCCCAAGAATCTAATTCTGTAGCTCGTAAGTCTTGTAAAAATCCACTAGCATCCTTGATTATTACTTGCTTGGATTCCGAATAAGTCTCTTCTAAAAACGATTCGGTTCTCATAGAGAATTGGATGGGACCTTCCACGCGATCGCGTCCGTTGGATTTAGCCTTATTTGTCTCAAGCTCGGCTACTTTAATTAATTCCTGCCAGTTTAATTCAGGCTCTGGAAAGCAAACTGCTACTCCCGCAGAGACAGTGCAACGATGAATGTAGTAATTCGGATCTACGTATAGTAGCTTAGCTCCTTCCCTAAGTTGCTCGGCTATTCGCCTACAATCTTCTAGGGAAGTTTCTGGCAAAATTACTGCAAATTCATCACCTCCTTTGCGGCAGGCTATCGCTGAGTTAGGAATATTTCTTTGTAAGAAGCTCCCCAATTCTTGCAGGAAGAAATTGCCTATTGAGAAACCAACTAAATTGTTGTACCTTTGAAACCAATCGATATTTAGCAGAATTAGACCTAATAATTGCTGACTTCTTTCTCGACACCCCTGCCACTGCAAGAATACAAACATATAACGACGATTCAATAAACCTGTGAGCGGGTCGCGAAATATTTGGTTAAATTGCAAATCATCAATCAGGAGCTGGTTCATTTATTCGGTTTAGGCTGCTTTTACCACTTCTGCGGCTTCTTCTCGGTCGATTGGCTCGGTGGAAAGCGCTACGCTTCGCCACGTCTCCCGATAAACTGGAATCAGCACTTCTTGCTCTGGCGTAAGTTTATCAATCTTAATCTGCGACATAACGCCATCCTTGAGGCTCATATTCGCGCTGAATTCGCACCATCCAGCTGCCTTGGGGAATAGCAATAGCTTTATGCTCCTCGTGGGTTAAAGTTGCCGTTTCCGAGAAGACGCGCAGGTAGAGAGTGCCATTTTTTTCGTATAGTTCGGCTTGTCCGTCGCTGATGCGGTGCTTGTGTCCCGTCACCTCGCCTTCTGCCAGAGTCAGGTGAGATAGCTTTTCTCCCTCGGTTTGCTGTGCGGGGAGTAAAATGACATCGCCTTGTCGAATCGGTTGCATGGGTTATCCTCGTACTGCTAGGCATGTTTTAGCCAGATGTTGGCATCCATTCTGGCACACCTCGAAATAGAGGGAGGTCGCCATTGCAATCCTCCATAAGTTAAACATTGAGATAGCTTTAAATTAAGTCTGGTGCAAACCGCTCTCTCGGTAGCGGCTCTAAAAAAGCAAGCTATCTTTGGGAGAGCGAATCGCCCCTAGATGCGATTTACCGCCATTCGTGAAACCGGCTCTCGTCAGACTTGGTACGCAAAATCAAGACTTCAGTCGTCGGTTTTCCGCATAAAATCCTCTTAATCGCTCTTGACATCTGACATAAAGTATTTAAATTAACTGTTCAGCCCAGCTGCTATTTCTCCAAGCTCCCATGTCAACCCTCGTTATCGTCGAATCTCCCACCAAAGCACGCACCATCAGTAAATTTTTGCCCTCCAGCTACCGGGTCGAGGCGTCGATGGGTCATGTACGCGACCTGCCCCAATCCAGTAAAGAAATTCCCGAAGCCTACAAAGGGGAAAAATGGGCGCAGCTGGGAGTAAATGTGGATGCGGACTTTGAACCCCTGTATGTCGTCCCCAACGACAAAAAGAAGATTGTCACCGCCCTGAAAAATGCCCTGAAAGATGCGGATGAATTGGTGTTGGCAACTGACGAAGACCGAGAAGGCGAAAGCATTAGCTGGCATTTGCTCCAGCTATTGAAGCCAAAGGTTCCCATCAAGCGAATGGTGTTCCACGAAATCACCAAAGAAGCCATCCGCGACGCCCTGAAGAACTGCCGCAATATCGATGAGCAGGTGGTTCGCGCTCAGGAGACGCGGCGGATATTAGACCGGCTGGTAGGATATACGCTGTCGCCGCTGTTGTGGAAAAAAATCTCCTATGGCTTATCGGCAGGGCGGGTGCAGTCGGTAGCAGTGCGGCTTTTGGTAAATCGAGAGCGTCAACGCCGAGCTTTCCGCCAAGGCAGTTACTGGGATCTCAAGGCAAGCTTAAACAAAGATAAGACACCTTTTGAAGCGCGACTTGTCGCTCTCAAAGGGACGAGAATCGCCACTGGCAGCGATTTTGATGAAGCAACGGGACAAATTATTGCCGGACGGAATGTGATTCTGCTCTCGGAAGCGGAAGCGAGAAGTTTAGAGACGCGACTGGCAGATAAACCCTGGACGGTGGCTGACTTAGAAGAACGTCCGGTTACTCGCAAACCTTTACCGCCGTTTACCACTTCGACACTCCAACAGGAGGCGAATCGGAAACTACATTTATCTGCCCGCGACACGATGCGAACTGCCCAGAGTTTGTACGAGCAGGGGTATATTACCTATATGCGGACAGATTCGGTGCATTTGTCGCAACAAGCGATCGCTGCCGCTCGCAGTTGTGTCGAGCAAATGTACGGCAAGCAATACCTCAGCCCGGAACCCCGCCAGTACACCACGAAAAGCAAGGGCGCTCAAGAAGCTCACGAAGCCATTCGCCCTGCCGGTAGCAGCTTCCGCACTCCCCAGGAAACCGGCTTGAGCGGTCGGGAATTCGCTGTGTATGACCTAATTTGGAAGCGCACCGTCGCTACCCAAATGGCAGAATCTCGCCAAACCCAAATTACCGTGCAGTTGCAAGTCGAAGATGCTGGTTTTCGGGCTAGTGGCAAACGGATTGACTTTCACGGCTTCTTACGCGCCTACGTGGAAGGATCGGACGATCCCCATGCAGCACTAGAAGACATGGAAGTGATTTTACCAACTCTCAAAAAAGGCGATCGCCCGACCTGTAAAAAGCTAGAATCTATCGGGCACGAAACTCAGCCACCAGCAAGATACACGGAAGCTTCCCTCGTCAAAACCCTCGAAAGCGAAGGTATCGGGCGTCCCAGCACCTACGCCAGTATCATTGGCACGATTATCGAGAAAGGCTATGCCCAAATGAATGGCAACGCCCTAGTTCCTACCTTCACTGCCTTTGCCGTCACCAGTCTGCTAGAACAACATTTTCCCGATTTGGTCGATCCCAGCTTCACCTCCAAGATGGAGCAAACCCTGGATGAAATTTCCACTGGGGAAGCTAAATGGCTGCCATATCTGGAAAAGTTCTATCTCGGAGAAATGGGTTTGGCTACCCAAGTCAAGGAAAGGGAAAAGGGGATTGATGCCGCATCTGCCCGTACCATCGAATTAGACGATCTCGGTGGGGCGAAAGTCCGGATTGGTCAATATGGCCCCTACATTGAAGCTGAAAAGGACTCTGGGCCAGTAAAAGCCTCATTGCCTAAGGATCTGACCCCCTCAGACATCCACGCTGAGCTAATTGAGACGCTGCTACAGCAGAAAACAGAAGGTCCCGATAAAGTCGGCTTGCATCCGGAAACCGGCGAACCGATTTATGTGCTAATTGGCACTTACGGTCCCTATGTCCAACTGGGTGATGCCACAGAGGAAAACAAAAAACCCAAACGCGCCTCTCTGCCCAAGGGGGTCACGATTGAGGACGTGACGCTGGATATGGCAGTTGGCTTGCTATCTCTGCCGCGTACTTTGGGCATTCACCCAGAAACTAATGGCAAAGTCCAGGCAGGATTGGGGCGCTTTGGTCCTTATGTCGTCCACGACCAAGGAAAAGAAGGTAAAGAGTATCGCTCCCTGAAAGCCGGTGACGATGTATTGACAATTGACATCGAACGTGCAATTGAGCTGCTGGCTGAACCGAAAAAGGGACGCGGCGGTACTCGCAGCAAGTCTAAGGCACCGTTACGAGAACTGGGGACTCACCCCACTGATGGGGAACCCGTGAATATCTACGATGGCCCTTATGGTCCTTACATCAAGCATGGGAAGACGAATGCTTCTGTCCCAGAAGGAGAATCTGTCGAAGGGTTAACGATGGAAAAAGCGCTGGAAGCGTTGGCAGCGAAGGCGGGTTCCACAACAAAATCGAGTCGCAAATCCACCAAGAGTGGAACATCTACTAAAAAGACCACAACTGGGAAGACAACCGCTAAAAAGACGACGGCAACAACTAGCACTAAGAAAAAATCTTAGTTTCTTTCCAGTGGCGGGAAGCGATCGCGCTTTTGAAAAAATGAACGCGATCGCTTCCCTTCAAAGAGTGTTATTTTATCGCTTACCTTCTTTCCACTCTTCCCCACCTGGTAGCTGAACTAAATTCTCATCAATAATTGCTGGTAAAGTCTTTGGCGAATGTTCATACGTTACATCGAGCAATGTCTGAGCCGTCATTATGAGGTCTGTTCTATCCACCGACGCTGCAAGTTGGCAGGGATGATAAAAATAATCCATAGCTTCCACACTTGCCGGACGAAGTGCCGCCTCAATTGCCTCTTCTAGAAAAGGCTTCCATTCATCTTGCTCGATGTAGTAAGACGTTTTATTCTCTTTGAGATTGAGTGTTTGAATTTGCTGGAGAGAATCTGAAATTAAAGCTGCCCAGGAATTAGTTAAACACTGGTCAACTTGGTTTTGAATCAAGTGAGTCAGCATGGTGACGAGGAAAGATTCGATATTACGGAGGATTGCTTGTTTACTCATCCCCTCTAGCCCATCCACAATCGCCAAAACATCTGCATAGCGTCCTTCTAAGATGCTAGTTCTTAGGTCGATTAGTTCCTGTGTCATAAATGCTACCTTTACAGATAGACGCTGATAGGCTGAATATAGCATTCAGCCACCTCCTATCTTGCACTACCCCCTTAAGCGATCGCTCCCGCACAGCTTGCCATCAACTCAGGCGCTGGCGAAGCCACAAAGCAAACAGAGGCAAAGCCAGTCGATAGCCTTGTTCGGAGCCGTAAATCAAGCCTTTGTGCTGCAATCCTGCGATCGCACCTTGAAGACTTCCTCCTCTCGAAAGGTAATGCTTGTGAATGTAATCTCGACTTTGTGGTTTGTCAGTCGGGTCTAACGCTAGAGACTCTAACAGATGCGCCTGATTTGCTGGAAGCAGCATGAGTAATGACTCGAAGACCATCGATAGGTCGGCTAGTAGTTCTTGGATTGCCTGCTGAACGTGCCAATCGCGAATTAGCCCGTCAGAAACTCGTACCGACTTGAGGCGTCGCACCAGTGCCGAAGCATCGCCTAAGTGTCCCTGTACCGCATTGACAAAGAGTTCCAGCGCTTGCGATCGCGGATCGAATGTCAACCCTTCGCCATGCAAAACCGCCTGAACCCAAGCGGCAACAACATTATCAGCTAAGGGAGCCAGATGCACAATTTCCAAATGATTGCCCGGTTCATCGGGATGAAGGCTGGTTTCCGCAATAGTTGCCACCAGCACATAACTCACCTGAGTCTGACGCTCAATTTCTTTCCTCAAAAATTTTTCCCATACCCCATTCCGATCCCAAGAGCGGATATGAGGGAAGTTGTCCAAAATTAGCACCCCCCGCTTGCCCGAAGATTCGGCTAACCTTTGCAGGAGATCGATTAATCCCTCAAATGCTCTCCATTGCTGCTCTTGGCTCTCTGTCCGAACAGGTTGCAGCCGCTGCCTATCACTTCCTTCGTCTTTCAGGACAAATAATTCAGCTGCCTTGCGTTCAATCCACTCTCCCATTAGAGCTTGAGCCGTTGCACTTTGAAACGTCTGATCTATGCTCTCGCACAGCAGTTGCACGAAGCGCTGACCATCGGTAACGCGGATGCAGTCAACCTCCAAGATTTTAGCGCCAACTTCTTGAGCCGCCCGCCGCACCAGAGTCCGCCGTCCGCTTCCTGGCACTCCTACAATCAGCAAGTCGCCATCACGCGCTAAAACCTGGGTGATTCGCTGGAATTGCGCTTGCCGTCCAACCAATTGAAACGGTGCTGATATATCCACAAGATTCACGGCTGTAGCGCCCCGCTCCCAAGTGTAGAAACCTTCCTGCGGCACGTCTTCTTTTGTTGGCGAGTCAGGGCTGAGGTTAAACATTGATTTGCCACAAATCGGTTCTCTCATCAGGCTATTGGGTGTTTTATCCTATCCAATCCCAAGCTCAAACCAACAAGTTGGTGTGGCATGAGTCTATCGTTTACCTTGGCACTTTTCAATAGTGTCAATGTCCTTTAGCACTATCAAAGAGTGCTATATATGTTTTAGCACCGTTTGACAGGTATTTACTCATAGGCAATTTCCGTGTTAGAAGCATTCGTCTTCGCAACAATATTCTGCGGATTTTTCGGCATCATCCTTAAAAAGAACTTGGTTATGAAGATCATCTCTATGGATGTCATGAGTACGGGGGTTATCGCCTATTACGTACTGGTTGCATCGCGAGATGGTTTATTCACACCCATTATTTCAGGCGGCACAAATGTTGATTACTCTGATCCGGTTCCCCAGGCGGTGATATTGACGGGGATTGTGATCGGCTTTTCAATTCAGTGCGTAATGCTGGTCGGTGTCATGAAGCTGGCACGGGATAATCCCACCCTGGAAACCAACGAGATCGAGAAGAGCAATACGCCATGAATACCATTACCATCGCATGGATTGCACTACCGTTTTTTTTGGGGTTCACCATTTATCTGCTCCCCAAACTTGACCGATACCTCGCACTGTTCACGGCATTTGTTTCGGCTGGATATGCGTTGCAGCTATTTGTCACTCAGTCGCCACTGACACTACAGTTACTAGATAATTTCGGCGTCACATTAATCGTCGATCAGGTAAGCGGCTACTTTATATTGACCAATGCGCTAGTAACAGCCGCAGTCATTCTCTACTGTTGGCACAGCGATAAAACAGCTTTCTTTTATACACAGATCGTCATTCTGCATGGCAGCATCAATGCCGCGTTCGCCTGTGCGGACTTTATCAGTTTATATGTAGCACTAGAGGTCAGCGGGATTGCGGCGTTTCTCTTGATTGCCTATCCCCGCACCGATCGCTCGATTTGGGTTGCCTTGCGTTATCTGTTTATCAGCAACACAGCAATGCTGTTTTATCTGGTGGGTGCGGTGCTAGCCTATCAGACCAATCATTCGTTTAGTTTTGCAAGTTTGCGTGGGGCACCGCCGGAGGCACTGGCACTCATCTTTCTGGGACTCTTGGTTAAGGGGGGAATTTTTGTATCGGGATTGTGGTTGCCGTTAACTCACTCCGAATCGGAAACGCCGGTATCAGCGATGCTGTCGGGAGTTGTAGTCAAAGCTGGAGTCTATCCGCTAGTGCGTTGTGCGCTGATAGTGGAGGAACTCGATCCGCTCATCCGGCTATTCGGAGTGGGAACGGCACTGCTAGGCGTGTTCTATGCCGTCTTTGAAAAAGATACCAAGCGGATGCTGGCATTCCATACCGTTTCGCAGTTAGGCTTTGTCCTCGCTGCCCCAATCGTAGGTGGCTTTTATGCACTGACTCACGGCTTAGTCAAATCGGCACTCTTCCTGATTGCAGGTACTTTACCGAGCCGCAATTTCAAGGAGTTGCAACACAAGCCGATCAAAACAACGGTCTGGATTGCTCTGGTTATCGCCAGCTTCTCGATCTCAGGCTTTCCCTTATTGTCTGGCTTTGGGGCGAAGGTGTTGACGGCGAAGAATTTTCTGCCCTGGCAAACAATTGCCATGAACGTTGCGGCTTTGGGAACAGCAATCTCGTTTGCCAAATTCATATTCTTGCCGCATAAAGCAGACGGCGAGGAGGCAGTAAAGCCCGGTTTCTGGTCAGCTGTAATCCTGCTGCTCGGTGGTCTGTTTATAGCAAACATTGCCTATTACGAGGCATATACCCTTGCGAATATCGTAAAACCACTAGCAACCATCGGTCTTGGTTGGTTGGCGTATCTCTTGATTTTCAAACGAACCGTACTCAAGCTGCCCCGTGTGGTGGAGGAATTTGAGCATTTGATCGGTGGAATGAGTCTAATGTTGCTCCTGCTCTTCTGGATGGTGATGGCATGATTGGACACTTAAATCTGATATTTCGACTGGCCATCTGGTTTTTGCTCACCGCTAATCTGAGCGTGGCAAATATCATCATCGGCGTCAGCATCGCACTCCTATTACCAGGACGGCCCAAAACCCCGGAAGCATTAAACGATTGGCTGCGGGCGCTGTGGGAAACTCTCGTGGCGATTCCGCAGGCATATAAGGAAGCCTTTGAAATGATCCTCCGTCCCCACAATTACGAAGAGGTGACGATGGAGCGAGTCAAACCCGGACGGACAACCGGACTCATCTTCCTGGATATATTTCTGATCACCTTTACGCCCACAAGCATTGTCTTGAAGTATCACGAAAATGGCTGGTACGAAGTCCACTGGGTGCGACGGAGAAAAAAAGCATGAACTTGGTACTGATTCCAATGATTCTGGCTCTGCTCATACCCATGTATGAGGCTTGGCAAGATGATGATATTTGGCAAAAAATGTTGGCATTTGCCAGTATTGCGACTAAGACATCAATCATGATCCTGGTTGTATCTGTCTTACGGGATGATTGGATGCTCGGTGTTACAGGGGTAATCATCCTGAGCGTAGGTAATGCCGGATTAATGTTGTTGGCACAAGTCCTTAAACGAATAAATGAACTATGATCGACGCGCTTAGTTATACCTGCATAGGTATAGGAATTTTCTTCTGGTTTTGGGGAACCTTTCCCCTGCTCGGTCATCGCTCGGTATTATTCAAGCTACATACTCTTTCGGTTGCCGATACCCTAGGGAGCATGATCATTATCGTCGGACTGCTCCTGAAGATACCGAGCGAATGGCCGCTGCTCATCCTTGGCATTATCACCTTGGCAATCTGGAATACTGTGCTGGGGTATGTGTTGGCTTACTGTTCCAGCAGTGGAGGTAGCCATGAATGATAGCTATATCTATGTCATAACCGCCCTGCTGCCGTTGTCCGCGCTCATGCTGTTACTTCAGTCCAATCCATACCATGCCTTGGTAATCCAGGGAATAGTGGGAGCAGTCGCAGCATTGGTATTTGCGGTTTTGGGGGCGGCGGATGTGGCTTTGACCCAAGCCTTGATGGGTACTCTGCTGGCGATTACGCTTTATGCGATCGCGGTGCGTTCATCGCTGGTGATGCGTCTTGGTGTACTCGAAGATGGGGCGATCAAGACAGATGACGAGTCCCATTTTGGGCAACTAATGGATGACATGCGTTCAATTTTCGGCAAACACTATATGCGTCTTGAGGTCGTCCCGTACACGAATATGCAAGCCTTGCACCGGGCGTTGATGGACAAAGAAGTCCATGCAACCTGTGCTATACGAGACTACGATAATCAAGACCTCGTAGCGACTGAGGACGAAAAGCAACCCTATCACACCACAACTAGGGTTCAACGCCTCTATGACATCATGCGAACCGAACTTTCATCACCAGCGACCAGCCTAACCTATGTAAATGCACCATCAGGGGAGGAACATTAATGAAATGGGTTTACATTGCAGCGGGGATAGCGCTGTTCGTCAAATTCCTGATCGTGTCCAATCCGGCACCGGACTTATCGCTCTCGATCGTCCAAACGCTTGTACAAGAGAGTGGAGTACCTAATGCAGTTACGGCTGTCATTCTCAGGAACCGGCTGTATGACACAATCTTTGAGGTGGTGGTATTTACGATTGCGGTCATGGGTGCAAAGTTTCTACTGGCAGATGAAAGACCGTTCTGCACAATTAATCAGTTCACCGATCAACCATCGATTGTGATGGCGCGTCTAGGAGCAACTATTGCCGCGTTGGTGGGTATCGAACTGGCGATTCGGGGGCATCTAAGTCCCGGCGGTGGTTTTGCGGCTGGAGTTGCGGGTGGAACGGCGATCGGCCTTGTGGCGATTACCTCATCAACCGAGTGGATGCAGGAAATCTACAAGCGCTGGAACGCCGCTATATGGGAGAAGGTTTCGGTTCTGATTTTCATTGTCCTATCGGTTATCACCCTAGCCGGATTAGAATTACCGCACGGAGAGTTGGGCGCACTTTTCAGCGGTGGAGTTATCCCCTTGCTCAACATCCTAGTCGCCGTAAAAGTTGCGTTGGGTTCTTGGGCAGCTGTTTTGGTGTTTATTCATTATCGGGGATTGTTGTAAGAGATTATGCAGCTACTTAAAGAGTGGAACAATCCAAGCAGCAGTTAGGCTCATCAACACGAGAATCTCTAAAACTTTGAGGGGAAAGGACAGTTTCAACCACTCTTTAGCCAAAGTCGGTCGCAAACCAGACCACCATTGAAGAATATTTTCTCGCCACAAAGTGGGACTATCTTTAGGGCGGAACTGGTAACTTAATATTGATAAGAGAAGGGAAATTCCTCCTATCTTGGCACTCATTAAGAGATGCAAGGCGATGCAGACAACCATCACCACCCATGAAATGAGGTGAGCATAATACCAACTATGATTAAGCTCTCCTCTTGGCAACCATTTTTCATCCATCATCTTGCCAGAGAAAACAGCAAAAGTCAGTGCCAAGATAGCCAGCGTGTTAATGACTCGATGCAGCGTATACCACCATACGGGTTTCCCCAACTGTCCAAGTTTGGCCACAAAATCCGGCTGGATAAGTCTTTTGTGTCCGCGATGGAAAGCATATAGAGCAAATAGAGGGAATACAAGTAAGGCATATAGCCCAAACGTGCCATGAATTCCTTCTATTTCCTTTAGCTCAGGCAAGGGAATTCTTCCCCATCGTCCGTCGTAGACATCATATGTCCAGAAGGCGGTCAAAATCGCAGCAATTACGAAAAGACTAGTAAAGCCATGCAGAATACGGAGAAGAAAAGGTTGATATGGCTCAGAGGGTTTTACAGGCATGGACTGAAATCTTCCACACATCTTCCACTCATTCAATTGTCTCACTCTGCGATCGCCCGATCCAAAAAAAGCCATAACCTATCAATTTAGATAGTGGTTGACGGATGCTTGGCAGAGTTTGAGAATAGGCGATCGTCAATGTCGCGATCGCTTATTCTCCTTAGTCGTGATGCTCACCTAGTAAAAAACCCTTGTCATCGGCGATTTACTCGCTGATTTGAGGCGCGATCGCTTTTGAAGTCTTTGAAGTGGGTTGACCTAAAATTCTTTCGTTGCCTTTCTTTCGTTATCTCTGCGTAATCAAGACTTACACAGCACCTTGACAAGTAGGGTGGACAATGCCTACTCTACCACTCGTTCGTTTCGAGTGACTCCTATAAATCCCCTATAAATATAGACCTCTCCATAAACTAGGTCTCAGCACAGGTGGCAATAGGGTTTCAGACACTTTTTTAGAGATGTGTACGATAGTGGTTTGCGTACCCCAAAAGTGCTAGAAGCTTATTTGACATTTTTTTGTTTTACATTTCAAATTAAAATAATATATTGAATTTATAGAACAATAACCGATGGGCTATTGGTCTAATCTATGGAAACGCTAAGGATTTTCAATGATAAATTGACTGTTTTCTCGATTAGAGAGCAACTATTTATCTCTGCACTAGCGTATAGTAAAAAACATTAAAGAATTCAATCAGCTAAAAGTTTGGAAGCTCCGAGGACATGGAGGCAGATTTAAATTTAAATCTGCTTTGTTCTACTATTGCTAACTCCATTAGAAAAGCAAAAATTTTGCCTTTCGATTGCTCAATTGTTCACCGTCGGTACTGCCCTACTATTCCTTCCCTGTTCCATGTCAATTACCAATCGTATTCGTTTTAACAACCTGCGAGGCGATATCTTCGGAGGTGTCACGACTGCCGTTGTCTCATTACCCCTGGCTCTGGCCTTTGGGGGTGGGGTTCCTCGGTGGACTCTATGGGGCAGTTTGTGGCGGCTTTTTTTCTGCCCTGCTTGGCGGTATCCCAACGTTGATCTCTGAACCGACGGGCCAATGACTGTAAGCCCGGTCTACAGGTTCTCGTGCAACACCTGTGCTGTAGGGGTGAAGCGCCTCACTCTTACTCTCTTTAACTCTTTAAAGTTCCTTTAGTTCATTTATTGCAAGACTCCTCATTAGAGGAGAAGGAGGTATTCATGGATTTTTTGTCCTTGTTCTTAATGGACTTCGTTAAGCAGTTACAGTCCCCAACACTCGGGTTTTTGATTGGTGGTATGGTCATTGCCGCCCTTGGTAGCGAATTGGTAATTCCAGAGGCGATTAATCAGATCATCGTCTTCATGCTGCTCATGAAAATCGGTCTGACCGGTGGTCAGGCGATCCGCAATTCCAACCTGACGGAGATGGTGTTACCCGCAGCGTCTGCTGTAGCAGTAGGGGTTCTTGTTGTATTCATCGCGCGCTATACGTTGGCCAAGCTGCCGAAGGTCAACACCGTGGATGCGATTGCGACCGGGGGATTGTTTGGTGCTGTGAGTGGCTCTACCATGGCTGCCGCCCTGACGCTACTGGAAGAACAAAACATGCCATACGAGGCATGGGCTGCCGCACTCTATCCCTTCATGGATATCCCAGCGCTGGTAACGGCGATTGTGGTGGCCAACATTTATCTCAACAAGAAGAAGGGTAGTGCAGCAGCCCACTCTACCGTGCAGGAGTCTTTCAGCAAGCAGCCCGTTGCAGCAGGCGATTATCCCGATCAGCAAGATTATCCCCGCAGCCGGCAAGAGTATCTCCGCAAGCAGCAGTCTGCGGATAATCGGGTCAAAATATGGCCGATCGTGAAGGAAAGCCTCCAGGGTCCTGCCCTATCGGCAATGTTGCTCGGCATTGCTCTTGGCCTATTTACCCAGCCGGAAAGTGTCTATAAAAGCTTCTACGACCCCCTCTTCCGCGGCTTGCTTTCGATCTTGATGCTGGTCATGGGTATGGAGGCTTGGTCAAGACTTGGCGAACTGCGCAAGGTAGCCCAGTGGTACGTTGTGTATAGCGTAGTGGGACCGCTGGTGCATGGGTTCATCGCCTTCGGTCTCGGCATGATTGCCCACTACACCACAGGATTCAGCCTGGGCGGTGTTGTGATCCTGGCCGTCATCGCCGCCTCCAGTTCAGACATCTCAGGTCCGCCCACGTTGCGAGCCGGGATTCCGTCGGCCAATCCCTCCGCCTACATCGGTGCCTCCACAGCCATCGGTACACCCATTGCGATTGGCTTGGCAATACCGCTCTTCCTCGGGCTTGCCCAGGCGATAGGCGGCATAGGCGGCAGCTAATCCCAGACGGGTCGCGGTCTGTCGGCGCTCCCTTGACCCGGCAGACTAAGCGACTCAATATATAAGATCAATTACGGTAAGGAGGTAACCAACATGGCCAAGCCAGCCAAAAAGCTCGTCATCGTCACGGAAAAGATTCTGCTGAAAAAGATCGCCAATATCATCGAAGAATCCGGGGCAACCGGTTATACGGTTCTGGAAACCGGCGGTAAAGGCAGTCGCAACGTGCGCTCGTCGGGACAACCCAGCGTTTCTGACACCAATGCGAATATAAAATTCGAGGTGATCACCCCGGATCGGGATATGGCCGAAAATATTGCGGATCAGGTCGCAATAAAGTTTTTCCTCGATTTTGCGGGCATGATCTATATCTGTGACGCGGAGGTACTGTACGGGCACAGTTTCTGTGGACCAGACGGCTGTTGAATCGAGACGACGTAGACACAAAAAGCCGGGTCATGACCCCGGCGTTTTGGTGGCCGTTACTCAAAACGTTAGTCGATTTAGATGATGCCCAAATTGTTTGGTATCTCTGGCTCCCTTCGTCCTAAAATCTATCGCATTTTACTCGCCATGATTGTACACAAACCCGTTCCAGAACGTCCTTGACGCTGTGAACCGAGAGTCAGAAAGCGCCGACAATCAAGCTTATCCTCTCATGCAGCAGCCTCGTTCTTTCCTACGTCAGCAGATGGCGAACGCTTGATTAAATTGGAGCGCACACGGCAACAGCCCAATTGCCATTTCGGGTAGGGCTGATGGCTGGCGATCTCGCTTAAACTTTGTGCCATTCTGATGTTGGGAATGTTGGGTTGTATCGATACCTTGCTCATAGCAGTTATCGCGAATAGCCTAACGCGAACGGAGCATAAGTCTGATAAAGAGTTGATTGGTCAGGGCATCGGCAACATTGTTTCTGGAATCTGCGGAGGCTTACCAGGTGCGGGTGCAAGGTGCGGGTGCAACAATGGGGACGGTTGTTAATATCCAAACGGGTGCAACCTCAGCGTTATCCGGTTTAACACGAGCGTTGTGCTGCTGGTGGTCGTTTTGGGCGCTGCCAGACTGACTGAACCGATTCCGATGGCAGTGTTAGCGGGGATTGCTCTGAAGGTAGGGATAGATATTCTCGACTGGAGCTTCTTGAAGCGATCGCACGATCGCACAAAGTATCCCTCACGGGTTCCCTGATTATTTACGGGGTGTTGCTTTTAACGGTGTTTGTGGATCTGATTGTGGCAGTGGGTGTTGGTGTATTTATTGCCAATATCCTCACGATTGAACGGTTGAGCAATTTGCAATCCAAAGAAGTCAAGTTGATTACCGATACGGATGACGATGCGCGGTTGACCAATGAACAGAAGCAACTGCTGGATAAAGGCAACGGACGTGTCTTGCTGTTTTACCTGAGTAGTCCAATGATTTTTGGCTTGTCGAAGGCGATCGCACGGGAACACAACGCCATGAAAGAAGCCGATGCGTTGGTGATGGATCTCAGCAATGTGCCCATGCTGGGGGTTACGGCTTCACTAGCGATCGAAAATGCGATTCGCGATGCCCACGATCAGGGGTTACAGGTCTATATCGTCGGTGCCAGTGAGAAAATTCAGAATCGCTTGCAAAAGTTAGGACTGTTCGATCTGGTGACTCCAGACCATATATTAAGCGATCGCACTGAAGCCCTGCGTCAAGTGGTTGCTCTGGTTTACAGCACAGAGATAGTTGCCTAATTTACCTATTTGGAGGTTTGATGAATCGAGGCGATCTAATGCGACACAAAACTAGCTGGCAATCGGTTGCCTCTCATTCAAATCCTCTCATTCAAATAAGGTTTGATTCGTTTTTACCACCAAAACCTAACCCATGTTTTTGAACCATACAATGACAGCTTTCAGCTCTGGGATAGCATCCCTGGTTACTCCCCAGCCCTTATTGGCAACGGTCGAGGCAGAAAATTCACCGATTCTTCTAGCTGGAGTTCTGCTGAGTTTAGTCGTGATTTATCTCGCGAGTAAACTCGGCGCGGAACTCGCTAAACAATTTGATTTGCCACCCGTTCTGGGTGAATTGGTGGCAGGGGTAATTGTCGGGGTATCTGCTTTACACCTGATCGTCTTTCCTGAAAGTGGACTATCAGCCTCAGACTCGCCGGTGATGACCGTGCTGCAATGGATTAATCATCTGTCTCCCGCAGCCCTCGCGAGTGTATATGAGTCTCAGAGTGAAGTCATTTCAGTGCTGGCTGAATTGGGCGTGATTATTCTGCTGTTTGAAATTGGTCTGGAATCGGATCTCAGACAACTCAAAGAAGTAGGTTCTCAAGCTGCGATCGTCGCCTGTGTCGGGGTGGCAGTTCCGTTTGCCGCTGGTACCGCTGGCTTGATGATGTTCTTTCACACACCTGCAATTCCAGCAATTTTTGCAGGCGCTGCCTTGACGGCAACCAGCATCGGAATTACGTCCAAAGTATTGTCTGAAATAGGACAGCTGAAGTCTAAAGAAGGTCAAATCATTGTTGGTGCGGCGGTGATTGATGATGTCCTAGGAATCATTGTCCTGGCTGTTGTCGCCAGTTTAGCGAAAACGGGTGAAATTGATGTTGCCAATGTCATCTACCTGATTGTGAGTGCAACAGCGTTTCTGCTCGGTTCCATTTTGTTGGGTGGCATCTTCAACAAAACCTTCGTTGCGATTGTGGAGAAATTCAAAACCCGTGGAAACGTGGTTATGCCAGCATTTATCTTTGCCTTCTTCATGGCATTTCTGGGTAACGCGATTCATCTAGAAGCGATTTTGGGTGCTTTTGCCGCTGGCTTGGTTCTGGATGAAACTGATGCCCGTAATGAGTTAGATGAACTGGTAAAACCGATCGCCGATCTACTGGTGCCCATCTTCTTTGTGACGGTGGGGGCGCGAGCCGATCTGGGTGTGTTGAATCCGACGGTGCCTGAGAATCGTGCCGGACTTTTGATTGCCGCATTTTTGATGTTAGTTGCCATTCTCGGCAAGGTAGTGACAGGTTGGGCGGTGTTTGGTCAACCTGGAATCAATCGACTCGCGATCGGGGTTGGCATGGTTCCACGGGGTGAAGTCGGGTTAGTGTTTGCCGGAATCGGCGCTGCGAGCGGGGTGCTGGATAAGCCGTTAGAGGTATCCATTATTATCATGGTGATTCTGACCACATTTCTGGCTCCGCCATTTCTGCGGATTGCCTTTGGTCAGCCAGTCGAACCTCCAAGCAAGGGCGAACCTGCCAGTGAGCAATCAATTTTAGTGAGTGAATCTCAGCCTACGCCGTGAGGACGCTGGGGGCGATCGCTTTACTATGAACGCCACAGATCGCGATCGCCCCACTACCAGCCTCTCGCCGTTCACTCAACCCGGAATACTCACAAACTACTGGGTAGTTAGTCAGCTAAATCGGGAAACACTTCGCGCACAGCAGGATGAACCAGACGGTGATTCTGCACATTGATACCCCTTGCTAAAGCCGGGTCGAGTTCTAGAGCTTTCATCCCTTGGTTCGCCAGCTTCAGGACGTAGGGTAAGGTGCTGTTGTTAAGTCCCTGAGTGGCTGTCCAGGGAACCGCTCCCGGCATATTCGGGACGCCGTAGTGAACGACGCCTTCCTCAATGTAAATGGGATTGGTGTGGGTCGTTGGTCGCACCGTCTCGACACAACCGCCCTGATCGACTGCCACATCGACAATTACCGAACCGGGATGCATTTTTTGTACCAACTTCCGAGGGACTAAGATAGGGGCGCGACGCCCTGGGACTAAAACTGCGCCGACCAGTAAATCCGCTTCCGAAACGACCGCTTCTATGTGCAGGGAGTTACTGTAGAGCAGCTCAACTCTGGAGCCAAAGAGGGTTTCCAGATACGCCAAACGCTCGACATTCACATCCAAGATCTGGACGCGGGCACCCATGCCTACCGCCATTCGAGCCGCTTCGGTGCCAACGACACCGCCGCCTAAAATCACCACATTACCCGGTCTGACACCGGGAATACCGCCCAGAAGAATCCCCCGACCTCCTTGCTGGCGCTCCAAAAACTGTGCCCCGAACTGTACGGAGAGGCGACCGGCGATAATGCTCATGGGGGTGAGCAGGGGCAATTTTCTATCGGAAAGTTCGACCGTTTCGTAAGCGATCGCGCTAACGCCACAATCAATCAGATGCTCAGTCAACCCCCGATCGGCTGCCAAGTGTAAATAAGTAAACAGCATCTGCCCTTTCTGGAGAAACTGGTACTCTGGCTTCAACGGTTCTTTCACCTTAACCACCAGTTCTCGGTTCCAAGCGTCCTTGGCTTCTAGGACAATTTTTGCCCCGGCAAGAATATAATCTTCATCGGCGAAGCCAGCACCATCACCAGCAGCGGTTTCTACAAAAATCGCGTGACCGTTTTCATTCAGTACCCGGACGCTACTAGGACTTAAACCCACCCGAAATTCACGATCTTTGGTTTCCTTGGGAACGCCAATTTCCATTTATATACCTCAAATTTCTCGGTTATGTATTGAATTGACTATAGGTGCCACACCTGGTGACTTATTGCATTGGGAGTTACCTCCCTGAAGGGGCGAGTGAGAAATTGGACTGACAACTTCTCAAGTAAAACGGTTTTTGATTTGAATAATTCGCGCATCAATTGGGAGGGGCATTTGATTGGAAATGAGGATCGATCGCTCCCCTCTCCCTTTGCTCCTGAAGTCTCTTGATTCCTGAAACTCTCTCTCCCCCCTGATCCCCATCATTACTTATTTATTTAGGAGTCCCAAAAATTTTCGGATTACTTCACAAAAATGCTGCAAGAATCAAGACGGCTACCTTATCCAAAAGATGTGGAAACACCAAGATGACGATGCAAATTAGCGGACGGAATCAACTCAAGGGTAAAGTTACGGCGATTCAACTGGGTGATATCCTTGCCGAGGTGACAATACAGGTGGGAGATAACTTAATTGATGCGGTGATTACTCGTCGTTCGGCAGACAATCTGCAAATTTCGGTTGGCGATGAAGTGAGTGCCCTGATCAAGGCGACTGAAGTCATGGTGATCAAAGAGGTTGATTAGCAACTCTGTTCGCTTTGCTCTTGACTCAACGCTTAGCACCTCTACAATAGAAGACAATCTATAACGAATTGTAAACCCCTTGAGGGGCAAGGATTGCCAAAGCTATGACACAACTTCAACCGACCACCACTCCTAAGCTGGAAGAACCCAAATTAGGCTTCAATGATTACGCAGAGCGATTGAATGGTCGAGCCGCAATGATCGGCTTTTTGCTCATGGTGATCATTGAATATGTCACGGGTCAAGGGGTGCTATCCTGGCTGGGCTTGCAATAAAAAAGCGCTCTTTTCTAGCCCTTGGGAATCGGCAACCTGTACAGGCTTTCCTCGGTCTAGTACAACCAGTAGTAAGAATCTTTCCCAGGATAAAGGATGTAGGCTTTGCCCTTGCCGAAGGGTGAAATCAAGCATGAAGTTTAGAATCCAAAAATGATTCTGACTTCTGCCGCCTGACTCCTGACTCCTGAATGAGATAACCTGAAATTAGATTAAAGAATAACGGAATAGAGCAAGTCGTGATGAATGCTTTGTGGCCTAGATTTTTAAAGTCAGCCTATCGTAAAGAGCCAATTTCCAGCTTTGTGGTGATTGTTGGTGCTGTCGATGCAGTGATTGGCGGCGTAGATGAAAGCTGGGGTTTGTTTAGTTTCGGAATCTTGACAGTGGGGGTAGCGATCGCGCTGCGTTGGTGGCAAACTCAGGGTAAAGAAGTCGAACCGATTCCCCAAACTGCAAAACACTTTCTTCCCCCCCCATCCTCACGACCTGTCCTGCCTCTGCTAGGTAACTCTAAGCACCATCCAAACCAGTAAACCTTTGGGTGGGAGCTTCCGACAAACATGATTGGCACTTCTGTTTCCATTGAATGGCTTAAAATCGGTGAAGTTGCCGCTCGGAGTGGTCTGCCTGTCAAAACCATTCGCTATTACGAAGATATTGGTCTGTTAGCACCCACCGTGAAGCGGACAGCTTCTGGCTATCGTCTTTTTAATGGTGAGATTGTCAATCGACTGGCATTCATCAAGCGATCGCAAGCACTCGGACTCACGCTCAGCGAAATTCAAGAAATTTTAACAGTTCACGATCGGGGGCAGCTACCCTGCGGTGCCTTGAAGCAGCTTCTGCATGCAAAAGTAGAGGCGATCGCAGAACAAATTGAATCGCTAGAAATCCTCAAGAGCGAGCTAGAAGGGCTAATCTCTGGTTGGCAAGACCGACCGCCCGCTCACCACATCGCTCATACTATCTGCCCCAATATTCAATCAGCACCATGAAACCTCCGGCTCGGAAGGCAAAAGGAACAAGGCACTTATGCAAAGAAAAAATTCTAAGTTTTGCATTTTTACCTTTTAGCTTTTATTGTTTCACCCTTGCCAGTCAGTCTCTCCCAGCCGCTGCCAAAACAGTAATCCAGGAAGTTGAAGCTGTACCGTCAGCCCCAGCCCAAATCCTGCCGCCTGAAGCTTGGAGAAACGTTCAACTCCTCCGCACCCTCAAGGGTCACAATGCGACGATTGATTCCTTGACGTTCACACCCGATGGGAAATTTCTGATCAGCGGGGGCAGTGACAATGACGGCAGAATAAAATTTTGGTGGGTGAGAAGTTGGAAAGAAGTGGGTAGCCTTAGGGCGCATAGTCGGGCAGTCATGACCCTGGCAATGACTCCTAATTCTGACATCTTGGCGAGTTGTAGCAATGACTCCTCGCTGAATTTATGGAATTGGAAGACCGGAAAATATACCCGGACTTTTCTGGATCATACGAGTAATATTCTGTCGGCGGCGATTACCTCGGATAGTGAAATGCTGGTGACGGGTGCCTTGGATGGCATTCGAGTCTGGAATTTGAGAACGCAGCGCCCGATTTATAACCTGGTGCGTTTCGATAATCAAACTTATGCAGTTGCCACGAATCCCAATGGGGAGATTTTGGCGAGTGGAGGCAAAGATACCGCAATTAAGCTATGGGATCTCCAGAATGGAAGCTTCATTGGCTCATTGTCGGGACATAGCCGTGCAATCAGTACCTTAGCGTTCACGCCGGATGGAAGTACGTTGATCAGTGGCAGCTACGATCGCACCATCAAAGTTTGGGATTTTAATAGCGGACGATTGCTTTACACCCTTTCAGGACATACAGGATGGATTCGGGCGATCGCGATCGCTCCGGGTGGACAAGTCTTGGCGACTGCTAGTCAGGATGGCGTCCGCTTGTGGAACTTGAGAACCGGCGAACTGATTGCCTTGCTGGTGGGACATTCCGATTGGGTGAAATCGGTTGCCTTTAGTCCCGATGGGCGAACCCTGGCGAGTGGGGGATTTGATAGAACGATTAAAATTTGGCAAGTCGGTGTTCCTTAAACATTCATAAAATCTGCGATCGCGGCAAATTTTAGTCTGCTTTCTGGGAAAACTAAGTTCAGTTCCATCTGAGACGAAGGAAGTAAACCAAAGTGTTGACTCACGATCGCGACAAAGAAAAAAGCCTTAACGGGTATCAGTGGGCAGAGGCAGGTTTCTTCAATCTCTCTCTGGATCTGTATTGTATCGCCGGGTTGGATGGCTACTTCAAACACCTAAACCCTGCCTGGGAAAAAACTCTGGGTTTTACGAAGGAAGAACTCTTAAGCCAATCGTTTATGGAGTGGGTTCACCCTGAAGATCGGGAAGCAACCATCACCGAAGCGCAGAAGCTGGCTACAGGCGCGGAAACAATTTCTTTTGAGAATCGTTACCTGTGCAAAGACGGCTCCTATAAATGGCTATTATGGACTTCTGCGGTCTCCACTGAAGATGGTTTGCTGTATGCAGTGGCTCGTGACATTAGCGATCGCAAAGCCGCTGAAGAAAAACTCCTCAATTTAAGAGCTGTCTTGGAGAATGCCGTCGAAGGGATTTCCCGGCTAGACGCTCAAGGGCGCTACGTTACCGTCAATAAAGCCTACGCCAATGCAGCGGGTTACGAACCTGAAGAAATGATTGGCATGGAATGGCAGCGAACGGTTCATCCCGAAGAGATCGACAAGCTAATCGCTGCTTACCACAAGATGTTGGTGGATGGCAAGGTAGAAGCTGAAACGAGAGGCATCTGTAAAGATGGCTCTATTTTTTATAAGCAAGTAGTGATGATCTCCGATTACGACCAGCAGCAGCGATTTATTGGTCATCACTGCTTTATGAAGGACATCACCGAACGTCACCGAACTGAACAAGAGCGATCGCAATTAGCCAATCACATCCAATTGCTGCTGCAATCGACCGGGGAAGGGATCTACGGCATAGATTTACAGGGATGCTGTACCTTCATCAATAAAGCAGCGGCTCAGATGCTGGGATACCAGCCGGATGAAGTGATGGGCAAGGATATGCAGGAGTTAATCCATTACAGTCGCCCCGATGGCTCCTTCTATCCTAGTGTTGAGTCTCCGATTTTTTGTGCTATTCGCAAAGGACACAGTTGCCGAATCGACAACGAAGTTCTATGGCGGCGGGATGGGATTGCTTTTGCTGCCGAATATTCGGCTTATCCGATTTTTGAGGGTGAGGAAATCAATGGGGCTGTTGTCACCTTTGTGGATATCAGCGATCGCAAGTTAGCAGAGTCAGCACTAAAACAGGCGAATGAAGCCCTGGAAATCCGAGTCGAGGAACGCACCGTCCAATTAAGGCATACCCTTCAGCAGCTAGAAGACGAGATAGCTGAGCGCCAGCGGGTAGAGGAAGCTTTATCCAAAGAAAGAGAATTTTTAAATGCATTACTGAATAACTTGGCAGACGGCATTGTCGCTTGTGATGCCGATGGAGTTTTAACCCTATTTAATCGGGCGACAAAAGAGTTTCATGGGTTGCCGGAACAAGCACTTCCTGCCGATCGATGGGCAGAACACTTCGATCTATATCTGCCCGATGGGAAAACTCTGATGAAAATGGAAGATATTCCGTTGTTTAAAGCGTTTCGGGGAGAGACGGTTCGGGAAGTAGAAATGATCATCGCCCCGAAGCAAGGAAAAATCCGCACTCTTCTTGCGAGTGGACAAGCAATCGTTGATCCTCAAGGAAAAAAACTCGGTGCAGTCGTAGCAATGCATGACATCACCGAGCGCAAACAGGCCGAAAAAACTCAGGCAAGACTGACCGCAATCTTAGAAGCAACCCCTGACTTTGTCAGCACCGCTGATGCCCAAGGTAATGTACTCTACATCAATGGCGCTGGTCGAAGAATGTTGGGGATTGAAGAAGATGAAGACATCTCAACCAAACATATCGCTGAATTCTGCGCCAAGAGTACATCTGAAATAATGCTAAATGAAGGTGTGCCTGCTGCCATCAAGGACGGCGTATGGAGTGGCGAGACTGGTTTGCAGCACTGCGACGGCAAAGAGATTCCCATCTCGCAAGTAATTATGGCGCACAAAGGGGAAAACGGAGCGGTTGAATTTCTCTCGACGATCGCCCGCGACATCACTCCCAGCAAACAGGCAGAGGAAGCACTCCGCCAAAGCGAAGCTAGACTTGCGGAAGCTCAAAAAGTCGCCCACGTCGGCAGTTGGGAATTCGATCTCGCAACTGGAGAAATCACTTGGTCGGAGGAACTATTCCGCCTTTGGGGGATGGAGGCGAACCAAACTGTACCGAGTTACGAAGAGCTTTTACAAAAAGTGCATTCGGATGACCGGGAAGTCTTTGGAAAAGCAGTTGGGTTGGCAATTACCGAAGGCAAGCCTTATGAATTTGACCACCGGACTGTGCTGGCTGACGGTTCGACCGGATATATGTTCTCTAAAGGGCAGCCGATTTTGAATTCGCAGGGTCAGGTCATTAAGCTATGTGGCATCGGGCTAGATATTCGCGACCGCCAGCTCTCAGAGGAGCAACTACGCCAAACAACTTCTGAGCTGAAAGCAGTATTTCAAGCTTTTCCCGATTTGTACTTTCGGCTCAACTCTGATGGCACGATCCTGGACTACAGCGCTGGACAGATAGGGGCGGAAGATCTGTACATTCCGCCAGAAGTCTTCCTCGGAAAGCGAATGCAAGAGATTCTGCCACCCCACATTGGATACCAGTTTCACGAAGCCATTCTTCAGGTGTTACAGAAAAACCCCCTAGAGGCGCATAGTCCTGCATCCGTACACATTGAGTATTCTTTACCGAGCGAGAACGAAGATAAAAGTTATGAAGCGAGGCTTGTGCCGTTGTTGGAAGACCAAATCATGGTCATTGTCCGCGATATCACTCAGCGCCAGCAGGCAGAGGAGGCGTTGCGGCAATCGGAAGCACAGTTTAGACAACTCGCTCAACGAAAGGAACTGCTCAACCAACTCGCAAACCTGCTCCGCAACTCTCTGGATGTAAATACCATTCTGGAAACTGCTGTGCAGGAGATCCGCAGTTTGTTGCAAATTGACCGATGCCTATTTGTTTGGTATCGACCTTTCGCAGAGAAACCTACCTGGGACGTGGTGAAAGAAGCCAAGGTAGCCGACCTTCCGAGCTTCCTGGGTCACTACTACCCAGCGCCGGAAAGCTCTGTCACTCAGAAGTTCATCAACCGAGAAATGCTCCGTGTTGACGATCTGACAACTGCCACCGATCCAGGAGAGCAAGAACTCTATCTAGGTTCTGGCTATACTGCGCTTCTGGCGCTCCCGATTCAGGCACCTTCTGGCGAGATTGGTTTGCTCAGCTGCGGACATCATGGCGGATCTCGGCTTTGGAGTGACGATGAAGTCGAACTCTTGCAAGCCGTGACGGATCAACTCGCGATCGCGCTTTTCCAAGCCGAACTCTACGCGCAATCCCAAGACTCTGCCCAGCAAGCCCAACAAAAAGCTCAACAATTACAGCAAACTTTGCACCAGTTGCAACAAACCCAAGCTCAACTAATTCAGAGCGAAAAAATGTCCGGTTTGGGTCAGATGGTCGCAGGTGTCGCTCACGAAATTAACAATCCTGTCAATTTCATCCACGGCAATCTTACTCACGTCAACGGATACACCCAAGACTTACTCAGCCTCCTCCACCTTTACCAGCAGCACTATCCCAATCCAGTCCCAGAAATTCAAGATGAGACTGAGGCGATTGACCTGGATTTTCTAGTGGAAGACCTCCCCAAAATTCTGGCTTCAATGAAGATGGGAACAGACCGCATCTGTCAGATTGTACTGAGCTTGCGGAATTTCTCGCGGCTGGATGAAGCCGAAATGAAAGCGGTGGACATCCATGAGGGCATTGATAACACTCTGCTGATCTTGCAAAATCGTCTGAAAGCGAAACCCGACAGTCCAGGGATTCAGATTGTCAAAGAGTACGGCAACCTTCCGCTTGTGGAGTGCTACGCAGGACAGATGAACCAGGTGTTTATGAATCTCCTGAACAATGCTTTTGACGCGCTGGAAACCCAACCCCTTCCTCGGATCGTTACCATTCGCAGCCAGGTTGTCAATTCCCATGTCGCGATTCGGGTTTCTGATAATGGGCCGGGAATGTCCGAGTCAGTAAAATCCCGCCTGTTTGACCCCTTCTTTACGACTAAACCTGTAGGGAAAGGTACAGGTCTGGGATTATCCATCAGTTATCAAATTGTGGTGGAGAAGCACGGTGGTACTTTAAAGTGTGTCTCGCAACCAGGACAAGGAGCAGAGTTTTTGATTGAGATTCCTATTTGCCAAGGTCTAACTTAAAGGTCTAACTTAATTGGAATTGCACACAAAAAAAGAGAGGGAAGTGAATCTTCCCTCTCCTCGAATCTTGACTATTTTCAGATGCACCCTGGTCTTTTAGCTTCTTCCGCAACATCTTTTGTTGCTTTCTAATCTGTCTCGCCCTAGCGGAGCCACCTTTGCCCTTGTCGTTTCGTCCCTCTCGGCGGGGAGATTCCCACCGCTTGAGTCGTTGAGTCATGGTCGTTCTCTTGTGTAAAGAGTGGGCAGGGAGAGAATCGAACTCTCACGATCTCACAATCGTCAGATTTTGAGTCTGATGCGTCTACCAATTTCGCCACCCGCCCTTGGGTTTAGCTTCACTATTATAGCCTATCGAATGCTGTTGTAGCAAGGCTTGATATTCTTGACTGCTAGCCCAACGATCAATTTCTCGCGCCCGGAGGACGGGTACTGGGTGACTGAGTTGTGCTGTCTGCGCTTGTTTGAGCATTTCACCCAGCTGATTTTTACTGATATCGTCGTAAGCTCTCGCTTGAGCTAAAAAGGCTTCTAAATTCAGCTGCGGTGCGAGAATGGGGGAACCCCCGGCAAGTTTCATTAAGACGGAACTGACGACTTTGGAGTCTTGGGTGGCGAGAAGTGCGGCGCGATCGCAAGTGAATTCTGCACATCGCAGCCACTGTAGCATCTGTCCTCTCAAAGTTTCAGCGATCGCTGCACCCCAAGTCGGAATTAATCCTGCTGCTAACACCATAATATTGACGGGTGTTAGGTACACTCCATGCTCGCATTTTAGGTGTCCCAGTTCGTGGGCGATGACTGCCTGAATCTCTTCGGGTGTCAACAAATCGATTAATGAGGTGTGCAACACAATAAATGGCTGCTTTCCTCGCATAGCAAAGGTGTAGGCGTTTGGCGTGGGTGAGGAACGGACGTACAGTTGCGGGGGTTCCAAATCTAATATCTGGCAAGCTTCTAACAGCAGTTTATGCAGATGGGGTAGCTGTTGTTCGCCTACGAGGACGCCCGCCGCTATGTTTTCCAGATAAAAAAACTGTTCTGCGAGGGGACCAAGCAGGTTTCTTACCAGGATATCCATTCCCGGCAGTTGTTTTAAGGCGTTAGTCGCCTCTAAATCTAAGGGATGGCGAAATTTATCTGCCGAGAGACCGATTAAGGGTGTCCTTGAAGGCAACATGGAGGAAATCTCAAAAAAAAGAACTAAAACAAAAGAATTGATTGATGCGGTGCTAATCTCAGCAGGACCGCGCTGAGATTAGATATCCCAAATTAGTATAGCGAGGGCGCTTTGTTTTTGTTTCTGAACGGCGCACCTAACACAGATTTATTGATGCGATTTACAAAATATTGTAACTATTTTCTCTTGTTATTCGCCCATACATGGTATATTTATATAATCGGATGTTTGTATTCTTTTACTCTTTTCAAAATTCCATTGCATAAAATATAAATTCTAAAACTTATTAAAAAATTATACTCTAAAAAGCCCTAACTTCTTCAAGATTTCACCTTCAAAGTTAGGGTTTTTAAGGACAATTCCCAATTAGGGAAACAACCAGTTTTTTACCCGATTTAAACCCTTCCAGTCGGGTTTTCTCGCTAATCCATCCTCAATACTTTCTTGGATATCTTGGCGTAATTCCGGATTAATCGCCAGAGAGCGTTGAGCCTCTTCAATATGTTGCCGGACGCCGGTTTTCCCTTCCTCAAGCATCGCCAGAACTAGGTTAATGTGAGCCTGGGGATCTTGGGGATTTAACTTAACAGCTTTTTGAGCAGTTTTGTAAGCCAGAGTGGCTTGATCGTCCAATAGATACAGCCAGGATAGACAAATCCAGGCAGCCGTAAGTTTGGGAGCGCGATCGCAAATATCCTTGAAAACGGGAAGCAACGTATCCGGGCCTTCTCCCGCTTTATAGCGTTCTAGGCTATTGTCAAAAAGGTCGTTAATTGGCTCGGTCATTTCTGAAAGATGAAAGATGTTAGCGATCGCGTAGCGGATAGCGAGCTAGATAGCGACGCTCTCTTCGCCGGATGCATTATTTTATGGGAAATGGGGGTTTGAATCCACCCCTATCTGGAAAGCAGGCGAGATACCGGCTTTCCAATCAGAATGTTTTTACAAGCTGTAGCCAAGCTTGAACTTAGACTCCAAATGACTTACCGCAGCCACAGCTTTGAGCAGCATTAGGGTTAGTAAATTGGAAGCCACCGCCAATCATGGCATCGCTATAGTCCAGCATCAGACCATAGAGGTATAGCATACTCTTGGGATCGCAGACAATTTTGAAGCCATCGTAGTCGTAGACTTCATCGTTTTCCCGAATCTGACTAGGCTCTTCAAAATCCATCATGTACGACATTCCAGAGCAGCCACCTTGGCGGACGCCAACTCGCAGGCACAGATCCTTGCCTTGTTTCTCCCGCAGAGAGAGAACGTGCTTGAGGGCAGATTCGCTTAACTGGATGCCGCGTTTTTGCGATTGAGTAGCTTGTGTCATGGCGCTCTCGACTCCTAATTTGCTGTTTTATCTAGACGACTTGAGGAAGCCAGTCCACTAGGTCAATTTTATCGAAGATTCTTACCTTAACCGCAGACCGGCAAAGCGAAAAGCTTTTTATTATCTATGTTAACGATTAGCCGATGAGGTGCGATAGGGCGATCGCGCCAGGATTAGATTGTGGTGCTTCCATCACTGACGAGCAATAGTTTATAGGAGGACGGCAGAGAGGCGATTAGTATTTAAAATGAGGATCTACAAAGCGCACGGTGTGTTGTTCCCCCAGTTGGCATAGTCTATGTCTGTTCTCACTCGATCTACGTCTCGTCGGTTGCAAACTTTACAACAAATTCCTAGCGTTTGGGAAGGCGATCGCCGTCGATTATCTGCTGGGATGGCGCAAAGCTTAGAGGCGGATACTCAGACAGACAGCGAATGTATTGTTTGGGTGGATGGCGTCGAAGGAATGGTTCGAGCGATGGATGTCGTGACTTCCGAGACTGGGCCGGAAGCCGTTGTTCGCGCCCTACTGCGGGCAATGGAACATCCCCACAGCCCTGCCAAGCCATCCCGTCCTCAGAAAATTGTAGTCCGACACAGAGAACTTCAGTTCTACCTGCGGGGTGTTCTTCAGGATCTAGACATTGCTGTTGATTATGTACCAGAACTGCCCCTGATTGACGAACTATTTCGCGGGTTCCAAGAAATCACCAGCACTCGCCCCCCCAAATTACCGCCTGAATATGCCGAGTTACTGGTGCAAAAAGCTTATGAGATTTGGGACGATGCGCCTTGGGAACTGCTTGCCGACCACCAGATTATCTCAATTGAGCTAAACCAGTGGGATGTGGAGACGCTGTACGCCTCGGTGATGGGAATGCTGGGCATGGAGTACGGCATTTTGTTGTATCGCTCTCTGGACTCTCTGAAACGGTTTCGGTCGTCGGTTTTGGCAAAGGAGTCTTTTGAGGAGCTAGAAGAAGCGTTCTTAGGACAAGATTGCTTGTTTCTCACCTTTGAGCAGGCTGAAGATTCCTTAGACGAAGAGGAAGAGGACGAAGATATTGATTTAGCTGACTTGCCGCTTTCAGAAATTCAACCCAATTTCGGAAATGTGCATCCGTTAGAGGGGATGCGACCCTTTTTGTATGAGGAAGAAGCGATCGCAGTTTACGTGGCACTGGAAGCCCTCCATCGCTTTTTCCGGGCATCCAATCGGCAGTTGGCAGCAGAGAAATTCCCCACCTTAAGCAAACGCTACCGCATCGCCGCGCCGCTAGAGGCGGATCTGCAAAAATCGATTCCCGTTAAGGTGGCAACGGTTCCCGAAGTGGCGACGGAACTGTTCGAGATGGCAGAGTTGGCAGGGTTGACAGAGGAGGAAGACAGCGATCTCGAAGAGATGACGCTACCCCTGCGGGATGACTTAGTGCCCAAAGATTCTTTCCTCAGCTTGGGGATGATGACTTGGGAGAAAGTGGAATTGCTACGTCAAACCGTTGATTGCTATCAAGCGAAGGATGCGATCGCGGCGGGAGAGGGAATGCCGGTGATTTTGATTCAAACTTCCCGTCCCAAGGCAAAGGAATTGATTGAGCAAATCCAAGGCGCGGGAGGGTTGAAGGGAATTTGCTTTAATCCGGGAGAAGATCCTTTTGAAGGCGATCGCTATGATTTGGGAATCCTCCAAACTGAAAATGGCAATATGTACCTGTTTGGTGAATTTCAAGAAGACGATGCGATTCATAGCGAAGCTCGTCGCAAATGGGATCAGCGTTGTAAGAAAACCAAAGGCTACTGCGGCTTGATTGTGGCTAGGGGGCTAAAAGGAGCATCTAGGGGAAATCCTCAGCTAGGCGACATGATGGCTTTATTTGAAGCGCGATCGCTCTCTAGTAAAGATTTAGGATTGGGGATGCTCCAGCTAATGCCCCAGTTAGAGTTCGACTAAAGCAGCAAAGGGCGAGAGGAGATGGGGACCCCATGAGCGATCGCCAATACCCAATTCCTCAATCCAGACGATGAAAATCGGTAATCTTCTGCTGTCACCTGTTAAACTTTGTAAAGAAATTGAGAAGGACAGATGGCATGCGGGTTGCAATCGTCGGGGCAGGATTGGCTGGAATGGCGGCGGCAGTCGATTTAGTCGATGCCGGTTGCGAAGTCGAAATCTTTGAGTCTCGTCCGTTTGTGGGGGGTAAAGTCAGCAGCTGGGTGGATGCCGATGGCAATCACGTTGAGATGGGGTTGCACGTCTTTTTTGGGAACTACTACCAGCTATTTGAATTGATGAAAAAGGTAGGGGCAGATAACAATTTGCGCCTGAAAGAACATATCCACACCTTTATCAATCAAGGCGGCGTCACAGGTGCCTTGGATTTTCGCTTCATCACGGGTGCGCCTTTCAACGGATTAAAAGCATTTTTCACAACATCGCAGCTGTCGTTGCAAGATAAAGTACAGAATGCGATTGCCCTTGGCAGCAGTACCATCGTGCGCGGCTTGGTAGACTTCGAGGGTTCGATGAAAACAATTCGCGCTCTCGATAACATTAGCTTTGCCGATTGGTTTCGCAGTCACGGGGGCAGTAATGGCAGCATCAAGCGGATGTGGAACCCGATTGCTTATGCACTCGGATTTATTGATTGCGAAAATATTTCCGCGCGTTGTATGCTGACCATCTTTCAGATGTTTGCCGCCAGAACAGAGGCGTCGGTGCTGCGAATGCTGGAAGGTTCTCCTTACGAGTACCTGCACAAGCCGATTATTGATTACATAGAAGCCAGAGGCGCGAAAATTCATACTCGTCGCCGGGTACGAGAAATTCAATATACCGACGAAGGCAACGAGACGCGAGTGACTGGCTTAGTGGTTGCTAAAGGCGAAACTGAAGAAACCATCACCGCCGATGCTTATGTCTGCGCCTGTGACGTGCCCGGAATTCAGCGCGTTTTGCCGCAAGCGTGGCGTCAATGGTCGGAATTTGACAATATTTATAAGCTGGATACCGTACCAGTGGCGACAGTGCAGCTGCGGTTTGATGGCTGGGTGACTGAGTTGCACAATGCCGAAGAAAGACACCAAGTGGATCATGCCGCCGGAATTGATAATCTGCTTTATACAGCGGATGCCGACTTTTCCTGCTTTGCCGATTTAGCTTTAACGAGTCCCTCTGATTATTACCGCGAGGGACAAGGTTCGCTGTTGCAGTTGGTGCTGACGCCGGGAGATCCGTTTATCAAGGAAAGTAACGAAGCGATCGCTCAACACGTCCTCAAGCAAGTACACGAGCTATTCCCTTCCTCCCGCGATTTGAACATGACTTGGTACAGTGTGGTGAAGCTGGCTCAGTCTCTCTATCGCGAAGCCCCTGGTATGGACCCCTATCGTCCTCCTCAGAAGACGCCGATCGCCAATTTCTTCCTTGCGGGTAGCTATACTCAGCAAGATTACATCGATAGTATGGAGGGGGCAACTCTGTCTGGGCGTCAGGCGGCGAAGGCGATTTTAGAAAATGTGCCGGAAATCAAGGGTAAGAGCCAATTATCGGCAGTTTAGAGGCATAAACCGCAAAGACGCCGCCTAGTGCGAAGGAAGAAAAGAAGTAAATGGCTGATTGGCTAGAGCATAGCGTGCAGGTAGAGGTGCCGGTTCCCATTGACGAGGTGTGGAACCTCTGGTCCGATCTGGAGCAAATGCCTCGGTGGATGAAGTGGATCGACTCGGTTACAGTTCTGGATAATGACCCAACCTTGTCGCGCTGGAAACTGGCTACAGGTGGCTTAGAATTTACCTGGCTTGCCCGTATCGTGAAAAAAGCACCCAACCAGATTATCCAATGGGAATCGGTTGATGGATTGCCGAATCGGGGTGCAATTCGCTTTTATGACCGACATGGCAGTAGCATTGTTAAGCTAACGGTGGCTTACGCCATTCCAGGCTGGCTGGGCAGATTAATGGATAATCTCTTCCTGGGGCGCGTAGTCGAATCCACGATTCAAGCCGATTTGGATCGGTTTCGAGAATACGCCATTAAATCCCAAGCGAAATCTTAATTGGGTAGCTCAAGTAGCTTGATAGGGTTCCAGAAATTGCCATAATCTGCGATAGTTACACTCCCCCATTCTTTTCGCTCAACAGAACCGCGAAACCGGATGTAACCGCGCTCGTACTGGTAAGTCACTTCATCTTCACGATCCCAGGTATTTGGAACTACCTTGCCTCGAACAGATTTTGGGAAAAGTTTATTTATCCATGTCCAAGCTGTCTGATTATTCATCGGTTTATTATCATCTTTTGGATAAATAATTGCTGCGTAAGGTGGTTTTGAGTCTGAGGAAAAATTCAGAAATACATCAATATCCGCTAGTTCAGAAATGAGCCTGACAAAATTCATTTCTTCGCCTTTCGGATGCAAGCGATGGTAATAATATGCTAACTGCCAAGAGGCGAGGCGTACTATTTCCGGCTCGTTGTTATATCCTAAGTCTATTAAAATAGGTTCAATGCCTTCGATTTTCCGCTCCCAGTCTGTCGCCGCTAATACAGCAATGTCAAATCTACCTATTTTTATTAGGTGTTGAATGTGGGATGGACTGTGGGAAAGAAATTCGTGAGCCTGAAAATCAATACTCACACCGAAATGTTTTAGTTTGAATTTTGGCGCTGAAGATTTCCGATTTTCTAAAATATCCAATATCCATTGGCAAACATCAATCTGCGTTCCATAGGATTGCTGAATATCTTGAAAATTTAAAGAGATAGGGTCGAAAAACGGTCCAGCAATGCCAGGACGTTCTATTTCTTTATCTCTAATTAATTGCATCATTTCATTTAATGGCGGCATATCTGGATCGCCATCCTTATAAAATTTACCAATTTTCTGTGCAGCACAGGCTCGAACTGAAGGGTGAGGATGATCCAGAGCAGCGAGTAAATTTAATTGAGCTTCTTTCCAAATACAACCATAAAAATCAAAGCGGATTTGGCAAGTTAGAATTGTTTCTGCACTTAGGGATTCACACTGTTTATCCTCTGCCAAATCGTTTAGCCATTGGAGAATTAATTCGTGATAATTGTCATATTTGGGAAGGCGCTGAGCGTTGCAACAAAAATCTTCAACTAATCCGGGTGTTTGATTTTCTTGGTAAGCGATCGCGCTTAAAATGGGTGCGATGCGTTGCGCGGAAGATTCAGGTAAAAAGTTATTTTGGCGATATTTCTGTAAACTTTCTGAGCAAACAGCATCAACAATTTTCTCAACCGCTAATTCTCTAATTTTCTCGTTCTGATGGCTAAGGAATTCAGTGAATCTTGCGAAAATTTTGTTCCATTCCTCAAGGGTAAATGTAAATAGTCCATACCCAGGAAAATTTCTAAGTTCCTCTTCAATACTTTCAACGTTGAGTTGGCCTTGATTCATTACACCCTCTTACTGTGGATTTTTATAGCTATCGCCATACAAGTTAGGACACAGCTTGCTGTAGGACAACCTCGATTGCTTCGCGCAAACTTGTCGTATTGCGTCGTTGCTTGCGAATTCGACTTTTCAA